>JBARSG010000674.1:0-2028 GCA_049644625.1 Desulfobacterales bacterium
ATCCAACCATTGCCCGCAAGGAGCAAAACACCGAGCAACAAAAAGAAGCGGCCGATGTACATCGGATTTCTCATCAACATATAAGGCCCTTTAACAGCGAGCATTCTATTTTTATCCAAAGAAGAGAAGCACCAAAGTTGAATCAATTCACCAAAGAGAGCCACTATACATCCAACCGCAAACCAAGCAGGCTTTATGTTCAGAATTAAAATTACGACGGCAATCAAAAAAATCGGATACCGTAATTTTAATAAAACATATCTGAGTCTTTTGCTGTTGAAAATATCGTGGATCCGGTCCACTACATTATTTACCATTTTACCTCCCTTAAAGATAATGGAGTTATAAAGCCAAATCTCATACAATTTTCTTCAAGATTTTGCGCAGTCTATCTCTGATAACCCTGACACCTCTTTCCATATGGCTCCGTTGCGCATACTGTCTTTTTTCTTCCAGGGCCAAAGTTTCAGGCACATAGCTCATTTTCAATTTGATAATGGCAAAGTAATCATCCAGAACAAATCTCAGATAGATGCGATTCAGCGGAAAAAATCTGAATTCCTTTTCGGATATGGAAGCACTCCAGTCCACGATGTAAGGTCGGCCGTCATGTCCTACCAAGACATTGGCTCCATTTTTTAAATCACAATGTGCAAGGCCCCTTCTGTGAAAACTGTCAACTATGTTTTTTAGATCATCAAAAAAAGTCTCTGGTAGCTTCATATCCTTATTATGTTTTTTCAAAGGTCGGCTGGGTATCTCTTCAAGTGCCAGAGCGAGCCCATTAATAACCCTATAGCAAGTCGGAACACCTATAAGACCCTGCAGTTTTTTATAAGCCCTGCGTTCACGCCATATTAAAAATCGCCCGATTATGTTTCGGTAAAGAAACCTGGTGTTGCTGAAATCTTTTACAACGGTCCTTACCCCCTTTTCCTCTACCACCCAAATGACAGGTCTTGTGTTGGATGAATGCCTTAGAATTTCACAATGGTTTTCGGGCAGGCTGGAGAGTTTTAAAGATTCTAACATGTTCGCTTATGCTTTTTGAAAACGCTTATGATTCCAAACTGATATGTTTATTTGCTTTTTCTTGATATTTTTTTTTACTCTATTCATTATTTCAAAAAAACAAGTATGCCAAAGCATAAAAAAACAAGGTTCGCAGCCCAAGCAGCCATGAAAGGGGGAAGCATTTCTCCATATCCAATGGATAGGCAAAAGCTGTAGAATATCCAATAAAAAAATGCCATACAAATACCGTAAAATATGCTAACGGAAAGACTTTCCTTTAGCTTACTTCTACTCGAAATGCCCGCCCCCACCAGGCACATGATGAAACTGACAAAAGGAAATGCCAGTTTGGCATACAGATCTACTTTATAGACAGAAGCATCGTAACCTTCGTTTTCAATATTTTTAATATATGCAAGCAGCTCCAGAAAACCCATTTCCTCTGACTTCTTGGCCACCCTCTTTATATCCTCGGGCAAAAAATCGAACGGCTCCTCCCGCTCTTCAAGGAATGTAACCCGATAATGGTTACTTTCTTTATCAAGCTTTTGCTCCATAATATCATAGAAAATCCATTTTCCTTTTTTGAAGACACCCTTTTTAGCATCAACCCGCCGGGTTAACCTAAAATCATTATCAAAAAAATTAAGGGTGACCCCTAAAATAGTACTGTTTGCAGGATTATAATACGTAATGTGGCATATCACACGGTTACCCTTAATCCATATATTCTTCCCCTTAGATATAACGGCAGATTCTTTCTTAACCTCCGCATTCCAGATCCTGTTGGCCTTACTTATGGTGATCGGCACAATCAACTCCGATAATAAAAAAATGATAATACTTAATAATAATCCTATCAATACAACCGGCCCTAAAAGGTAGGTGATACTTACGCCGCTGCTTTTTAAAGCAATGATCTCATTGTTCTTGTTCATCAGACCAAAAACAATACTAACCGCCAGAAGTATACCAAGCGGCGCTATTTGGACAATTATCATCGGTACTTTAAGC
>JBARSG010000675.1:0-1747 GCA_049644625.1 Desulfobacterales bacterium
ATCTAATACCCTCTGTGTTTTTGAGGGGGAAACACGCCTTTGTGAAAGTACAGATTTCTTGCCAATATTGCCAGTATTTAAAATTCGATCTTATTAACAGATATCGTATAATGGCCAGTGCAAAGTCAAGCGAATCTTGATTTTGAGTATTGTAAAAATCTTCGTACAATGACGATTCAGGATTGTTATTTTGTAAAAAGTTTCGATTATATTTATTATATTGAAATATCAGCGAATTCGATTACACTTGCATTAAGCAATACATGGATTAGAAGCTAAATCCTTATGTTATGCATAACCAAATTTGGACATATCTCTGTAATCCAGCTGGCAGACACAGCTGCATCTTGACAGTTTGAGGCCTGTTTTTTTCCAGACTTTAGCGGATTCTTTGCAGAGTGCAATCTTGCAGCCTGAGTGTTTGCGGATTTCGCTTATGATGAATTTGAAAATTTCTGTTCGTTTTTTCTCAGTAAAACTATATTTACCGGATTTAGGTTTTTTTGATCCGCGGAATTTTTTGGCCGGGAACATGGGCTGCATATTTTCTAAAAAATTTGGCAAATCAGGACCAGATGTAAAAATACTGTTGCGCATTTTGTAAAAACCTTCCTCGAATCTTAACGTTCCGAGAGTGATCCTATCCGGGCGTATTTTTGAAAAAATCTGTTCTATGGTTTCTGAATAGGCCTTTCTCCAGCCCTCAAAAGGAACAATCGGATCCAGCCTGATCCGTACAGGATAACCCGCTTTTTGTGTCTTAAAGGCAGCACTAAGCCTGCGCTCAAACGGCGGTGCTCCAATTTCGAACTTTCGTGATACCATCTCATGGTTCATGCTCCAGGCAATTATTGTCCTGTTGTTATGCGGCAGGTCCAGGATATCATCCACATTGTCGCTTTTTGTGAGCATAAACAGGTATCCATTTTCAGTGTTCCCGATCCAAGGGATGAATTCCCGTGCCGCCCCTGTCAGGTGTTCCATGGAAAGTGAATCTGCAAGCTCCCCGGTGTTGAATATGATCGGATCGATTGTTTGACTCAGCCTTTTGTGGAGCTGTTCTTTAATTTTGTCATATTGGGCTCTGATCGTTATAAAAGGGAATGCAGCCCTGTATGTCAGCTTCAGGTAACACCAATCACACTGGTAAAAACATCCATTGGATGCCAGCTTAAGCCGATCAAAATGTGGGCATATCATTCGATCGTCGGGCACGATAAAAACGTCCACGACACCTGTTGCCGGTGCAATGTAAACCACCTTTTTACCTGCCAAGATCTTGTCAAGCATTGAGCTGCCCGAATGACTTAAAATGTCGGATAGCTGCACAATTTTTTTTGGAATTCCGCTGTTGGTATATTTAACCGGAACACCTGGACACTGCTGAATGAAATGGGTCGTAACAGGGTCATTTCTGACTTTTTCATGTACAATTATTTCCCTTGGTTTCCAGCCGGCCATAAAAATTTCCCCCTCATGGCGTTATTATAGCACAATAATAGATTAAAACGAAATTTCATCTTTCTCGGGTTCCAGATCCGATGATCCCGAGTCTTCCGGGATCTCTGATGTTTCAGACGGATTATAAACTTCTTCCGAACTCCTTGCGCCAAGCATCTTCATCTTAGATGCAATTATCTCAGTTGTATATCTCGTAATACCGTCCTTTTCCCATGAGCTTGTCTGAATTCAGCCTTCAATGCAAACTTGCTTGCCCTTGAAAAGATATTCCCTGCATATTTCGGCA
>JBARSG010000676.1:0-1813 GCA_049644625.1 Desulfobacterales bacterium
CCCCTGGCTTGGTAGATCGGCTGACTATTTCAAGATTCCTGCGCCCGGCTGTCAAGAGGACTTTAGATGACAAGCATATAGAAAAAGGGGGGACGTCCGCAATTAAGTAAATAATATGGAATAAAGATTGATTATTTATGGACCCGAGACTCCGAGACCGGCCCTGGTTATGAGCACCGTAACCCAAAGGAGGGAAAAAATGATTACGCTGAAAGATGGAAGCAAAACAGGGGATATACGGCTGGATAGGATAAAATATTTCGACAAGCGAAGCAGGGGTTATCCCATACGTAGAATGGTAGCTCGGAAAAAAATGAGGTCATACACCTGGCGCTGCAATATGCATCTGGATCAGGGCTCGGAAGGCGCATGTGTCGGATTCGGCGTTGCCCACGAACTGGCGGCAAGACCATCCGAAGTTGAGGGATTATCGAATAAATTTGCCAGAGAAGCCATCTACTGGGAAGCACAGAAGATCGATGAGTGGAAAGGGGGTTCATACCCAGGCGCGAGACCGAAATATGAAGGGACATCCGTGCTGGCAGGAGTAAAAATCGCACGCGACAAAGGATTTTTTGACTCGTTCTACTGGGGGTTCAGCATGAACGACCTCGCACTTGGAGTGGGGTACCGCGGGCCCGCGGTTTTGGGACTGCCATGGATGGAGGGCATGTTTGACACGGATGCCAGGGGATATATCCATGCAACCGGAGATGGCACGGGCGGTCACTGCATTTTGTGCCGCGGCGTAAACGTGCGTGAAAAGCGCTTTCTTCTCAGAAACTCCTGGGGCCGGGACTGGGGGGTGGACGGTGACTGTAAAATATCCTTTGCCGACATGGAAAAACTGCTCGCAGACAGTGGAGAATCCGTATTTTTTGAGAGCAGGCACACGGTGGCTTTATAAAATGGAGTTTCACCGGATTGCTATCAAATGAAAGACACGGTGTCGAAGCTTCAATATTAAATGATAATCTATATGGGAAGGGGGACATCCATAAAATTATAAATATCGCCGAACCAGCGGCTGCAAGAGACGCTCATTTCATTCGCGCCCTTGAGCCGGGGTTCGGCGATAATAAAATAAGGAGATATGAAGTCAAAATTTAATCCTCCCGTGCGGGACGGAAAACCCGTAAAATGCATCGCCTGCGGGAATCCGTTGCATCATAAAAGTGAACATTACTGCTCAAAAAAATGTGCCACAAAAATGGAATCCGAGAGTATCGCTGATGTCCCAGCATTTTTATCGAAGTGGAAGTTGCGAAAATATAAAGAATTTAAAGACCCGTTGTCTGTGCTTAGAAAAAAGACGCGGCGCAGGACCAATGATTTATTAAAAAAAGGCATAATACAAAAGCAGCCATGTGTCGCCTGTGGCAAACATGATGTGATTGCCCATCATGAAGATTATTCAAGACCCAACGATGTGATTTGGATCTGTGAGGAGCATCATACAAAGTATCATGATGGCAAAATAGGTCTTTTCAATAACAAACTATGGTGGAATCCCAAGCGGCTCCTACCCAGAAGTATGCGTGATGGGAATATGCCAGGGAAATATCAAAAACTTAAATCGCAATTTAAAAAGAAATGAACGGCTGCGTCGAACCAGCGGCTGCAAGGGACGCTCATTTCATTCGCGGCCCTGAGCCGGGTCGTTATGAGCCGATATGAATAAGGAGAAAAAAAATGAATACAGAATTATTAGCACCTTGCGGTCTATATTGTGGCGTTTGCGGTGTTTATATGGCAAGTCGCGACAATAATCAAAAATTAAAAGATAAATTAGCCAATGCTTATGGTGTTACCC
>JBARSG010000677.1:0-4201 GCA_049644625.1 Desulfobacterales bacterium
GCCATGTGCCGATTAAATCAGTTGAACGCTCAAATTAAAAAAGGAAATTCATATACTATCAAGGTATAAAGGATATTCAGATGAGATATGCATTGTTTTTGGGGTGTAATATACCTGCCCGGGTCGAGCAGTATGATTCCTCTGCCAGAGCGGTTTTAAAGCAGGCGGGTGTGCAACTGAAGGATATTCGTGATTTTAATTGCTGCGGATATCCCATGCGCAATGTGGACCAGAAGTCATTTCTCCTCTGTTCAGCCTGTCCATACTGTCATCTGCAATTTGATACGGTCCAAAAAATGATGGTCTCCCGAAATGGAAACGATCCGCTGGCTTCTGTTCTTTATCCGCAACTGCTCGGGCTATGCATGGGAATCGACCAAAAGGCTCTGGGAATCAGCATGAATCAACTCGATATCAGTGGTGTTAAATCTTTTTTTGACTCAGGAGTAGAAAATGCCGAATAAAAAAACAGGTGCCGTGATGGTGGTGGGCGGCGGAATTGCCGGAATGCAGGCAGCTCTTGATCTGGCCGATTCCGGTTTTTATGTATACCTTGTGGAGAGGTCCTCCTCCATAGGCGGGATCATGGCTCAACTGGACAAGACCTTTCCCACCAATGACTGCTCCATGTGAATCATCTCTCCCAAACTGGTCGAGGTCGGCCGGCATCTTAACATTGAGTTGCTAACCTTGTCAGAGGTTCAGAACATTTCCGGAGAGCAAGGGAACTTTGAAATCAAAGTCTTGCAACACCCCCGGTATGTTGACATGGATAAATGTATTGCCTGTGGCATATGTGCTGAAAAGTGTCCCAAAAAGGTGATAAACGAATTCGACGCTGGCCTATCCAAACGCAAGTCAATCTATGTTAAATACGAACAGGCAGTCCCTTTAAAATACGCCATTGATGAAAATTGCATCTATTTTAAAAAGGGTAAATGTAAGGCGTGTGAGAAATTCTGTCCCGCTGGCGCCATTAATTTTGAAGACCAACCCAAGGAATTAACCATCAACGCAGGTGCGTTGCTGATAGCCCCCGGCTGTTCGGTGTATGATCCTGGTCTTTACGATACTTATGGGTATAAAAAATCACCCAACATTGTAACCAGCCTCGAATTTGAACGGATACTTGCTGCTACCGGACCTTTCGGCGGGCATTTGGTAAGGCCTTCTGATCATAAAGAGCCGGAAAAAATCGCCTGGATTCAATGCGTGGGCTCAAGGGACATGCACCCCGGATCACAGCCGTACTGTTCGGGAGTCTGTTGCACCTATGCCATCAAAGAGGCAATAATAGCCAAAGAGCACCAAAAGGGGAAACTGGATACCGCCATATTTTATATTGATATCCGAACCCACGGTAAAGATTTTGAGCGGTACTACAATCGGGCTCAAGAAGCGGGCGTACGTTTTTTGAAATCAAAAATCAGCTCAATCCTTCCGTCCGACACGGGGAATCTTCGCATCGGCTATACGGATAAAGCCGGCATGAGGGTTGAAGAAGAGTTTGATATCGTAGTCCTTTCCGTGGGCTTTGGCGTATCAAAGGAAGCGCTGGACCTGGCCAAAAAACTGGCTATTGAGCTCGATCAATATCAGCTTGCCCTAACCAGCAGTTTTGAACCTGTTCGGACCTCAAAATCCGGCATCTTTGTCTGCGGCACCTTTGAAAGTCCTAAGGACATTCCCCAGTCGGTTATTGAATCGAGTGCATCAGCCGCGGTGGCGGAAAGTGTTCTGGCTGAATCCCGCTGGTCCCTGACGCAAACCAAAGAAACACCCGACGAGATTGATGTGCGGGGAAAATCCCCGCGTATAGGCGTATTTGTCTGCCGTTGCGGCACCAACATAGCCGGATTTTTAGAAGTTCCGGAGGTCGTTGAATATGCCAAAACCTTGCCCAACGTAGTTTTTGTAGAAGATAATCTTTTTAGCTGCAGCCAGGACACCCAGGAACAAATCACCCAGGTGATTAAAGAGCAAAATTTGAATCGCGTTGTCGTGGCCGCATGCACGCCGCGTACTCACGAACCCCTTTTTCAAGAAACGGTGCTCAATGCGGGCATAAACAAATACCTTTTTGAAATGGCCAACATCCGCAATCAATGTTCCTGGGTGCACAGTAGCGAAAGAGCGGCAGCCACGGAAAAAGCCAAAGACCTTGTGCGCATGGCCGTAGCTAAAGTGGGCCTGCTGCAACCGCTATCCGACCCGGAAATAGAAATGAACCCGTCCGCTCTGGTCATAGGCGGAGGCCTTGCCGGTATTACCGCTGCCAATAATTTGGCACAGCAGGGATATGTCACACATCTGATCGAAAAAAGCGATGTCCTTGGCGGACAGGCCCTAAATCTTTATGAAACCTGGCAGGGCGAAGATGTTCAGAAAAAGCTGGCCGGACTTATTAAGGAGGCGGAATCTGACAAAAACATCAACATACTGACCAACACCCAAATAAAAGAGGTGAGTGGTTTTGTAGGTAATTTTCAAACAACGGTTGAAACAGCGGGCAAAGAGCAGGTCATAGAACACGGTGTGGCGATCATTGCCACGGGCGCTCAAGAGTTTAAACCGGATCAATATCTTTATGGTGAGGATCCACGGGTTTTAACCGGTCTGGAGCTGGATCGCAAATTTATTGATGATAATCTACCGTTAAATGAGATCCGTACCGCCGTCTTCATCCAGTGTGTGGGCTCACGGATCAAAGAAAGACCGTATTGCTCCAAAGTGTGTTGTACGCATTCCGTAAAAAATGCAATTAAAATAAAGGAGTTAAAGCCCGAAGTGGATGTGTTTATTATTTACAGGGATATGCGCACCTATGGACTGCGTGAGGGTCTGTATCGTGAGGCCCGGGCCAAAGGCATTGCCTTTATTCATTATGCCTTCGACAAAGAATTGGCTGTTTCAAAAAATCAAAACGGTCTTAATGTCAGGTGTACCAGCTATGTGCTGCAACGTGAAGTTGAGATAAGGCCAGACCTGCTGGTTCTTGCTACCCCGATTGTGCCGCCTCGGGAAAATCCCGTTGCCTCGCTGTTCAAGGTGCCGGTTAATGAAGACGGTTTTTTTGTGGAAGCACATGTCAAACTCCAGCCCATAGACTTTGCCACAAAAGGGGTGTTTGTCTGTGGTCTGGCCCATTCGCCAAAACCGGTTGACGAGGCCATCGCTCAGGGTCTGGGGGCAGCTTCACGCGCGGCTACCCTTTTATCCCGGAAGAAGGTCCTTGGCAATGCCATCGTCTCCAGCATCAATACACAGTTTTGCAGGGGCTGTCAGAAATGCATGGCGGTCTGCCCGTATCAGGCCATCAACTTTCTTAAAGACCGTGGCATTTGTGAAGTAAACCCGGCGGTTTGCACAGGCTGCGGCTCGTGTGCCGTAGCTTGTCCCACAGGTGCGGCCGATGTATTCCACTTTGATGACCAGGAAGTGCTGATCATGGTGAAAGCAGCATTTCATTGACATGGGTATCAGATAATAATTCGAGAAATCAAAAGTTTTAAGGATTTACCCAATTGTCGATTTACAATCTACAATTAAAAGAGGATTTACTTTATGGCTGAAGAGTTTAATCCAAAGATCATCGCATTTGCGTGTAACTGGTGTGCCTATTCGGCCGCTGACCTGGCAGGTGTCAGCCGTCTTCAATATCCACCCAATATGAGGATTATCCGGGTATTGTGTTCCGGTCGGATAAACCCTAATTTTATTCTTGAAGCCTTTAATTTGGGTGCCGACGGCGTACTGGTTGCCGGTTGACATATGGGCGACTGTCATTACCTGGATGGTAATGTAAAGGCTGAAAAGATGTTTAAAATGACGCAGGAGCTGGTCAAAATACTCGGTATTGACCCGGCAAGATTGCGTCTTGAATGGGTTTCTTCGGCAGAAGGCGGGCGTTTTGCTGAGATTGCCAGAGAATTTACCGAGCAGATAAAATCCCTGGGACCGTCCTCCTTGAAACAGGCGGCCTGACAAAGGCTCAGAAAAATTGAGGCATTGATATGACTGCAATAGCCGATTTGATAAACACCACAAAAACCTATTACTGCCTTGACTGCGGGGTATGCACCGGAAGCTGCCCGGTTTCCAGGGTTTTCCCGGAATTTTCACCCAGGCAGATTATAGAGCGCTCTCTTTATGGACTGGAGGAATTCTCGGACCATACCATTTGGAACTGCCTGACCTGCGC
>JBARSG010000678.1:0-2809 GCA_049644625.1 Desulfobacterales bacterium
TATTAATAATTTGATTCAGTACTTGGAAAAGCGAAACCTCCCGGGGCTTTGTTTTTTTACCGATATCCAAGATGCCTCAGCCAAAGAGATTATCGAGTTTAGCCGCACTTTGAACAACGCCGAGCAACAGGAGGACTCTCTGAAGTGGTTTGTCCAACAGCTGGAGAACCAGGGTTTTGCATGGGCGGAAATTGTCTGTGAACAAGATGCGCCTCCTGAAGATCAACCCCCTGAGACTGACCCTCAGGATCAGGTGCAAAAACGCAAGGAAAAGGCTCGAAAATCTTATTTTTACGCCCTTGACTCCTTAAAAGAGGTGGCTGAGAAAATTTCCTGCCAAAAAAAGGCAGGGGTTCGCAAGTCCCTCCGCGTGATCCAAAACATGGTAGATTTGGTAACGGAAGATGAGCCGATCCTGTTGGGTCTCAGCACCATTCGGGATTATGATGACTACACCTTTACCCATTCGGTGAACGTTGCGATTCTCTCCATGTGTCTGGGGAAGCGCATCGGTCTTCCGCGGACGTCTTTGCACCGCCTGGGAGTATGTGGGCTTTTCCATGATCTGGGAAAGCTGGACATACCCATTGAAATCATCCAGCAGCCCGGAAAGTTGAACCAAGGCGAGTTTGAGGAAATAAAGAAACATACCATATACAGTGTCACCCAAATCATCAAATTACACGCTCCCCATGATCTCAAGGCAAAAATCCTGCTTCCCCCGTTTGAACATCATCTGAAGTATGACCTTTCGGGATACCCCAAGACGAACCGTAAGAAAACCGTGAGTCTGTTTGGCCGGATCATAGCTATTGCAGACGTGTTCGATGCCATCACTTCCCCTCGGGTATACCGCCATATGGCTTTTAGCCCTGATCAGGCGCTTAATATTATGTTGGACGGCGCAGGCACGGATTTTGATCCGATCCTCCTTAAGATGTTTATTAACATGCTCGGGGTCTACCCTATAGGTTCACTTTTAGAACTGGACACGGGAGAGTTAGGCCTGGTGACGGATACTGATACAACGTTCGACGGGGCGCGACCCATGGTGGTGCTGTTAGCTCCAGATGGGAATGGAAGCTATGCAAAGGTCGGGGTGGCGGATCTGGCTGAACGTGACGCCCAATCCGGCGCATTCCGGAGAAACATTGTTAAAAGTATACATCCGTCTACCCGGGGAATTCAGCCTGCCGAGTTTCTTATTTAAAAACTCGACCTTGTTTTTATCTGAAACGGATCCTGAGACACAATTTAGCAACGCTCCAATTCTTCATCAGAGATATAGTGTCCGGGTTGAATAAGAGCAACCTTGTAATAAAAAGGAGGAGAAACTTGACCATAACAGAAAGAAGAAAATATCAGAGAATCAAAACACACAATCTTTTGTCATATGTTTGTATAGACGATAGCGGCAACCCAACAGAGGAAAGGATGGGAACGGCCATAGAGATCAGTCAAGGGGGACTCTTCATAGAAACTCATAACCCGTTAAAGCCGCAAGATGTCCTGCTCATTACCATCGATATTCAAGGCGAATTGGTTCCTATTAAAGGCAGGGTCGTTCATTGCCGGACAGACGATTCCGGAAAATTTCGAACGGGAATCCAGTTTCTTGAATTCAATGAAAAAATTCTATCATTTGTAACAAGCCTGATAAAAACTTATAGCGAATTCATTAATCAACATGGGTGAAAATAGGTGATGTTCACTCTGAAATAATCACCGTCGTAATTGCGTTGGGACAACCTCATAATGGGAAAGGATATTTTTGATGATAACAGATAGAAGACAATATCCGAGATTCGAAACGACCAACCTTATATCTTATGTTTGCTTCGATAGTAGCGGCAACGAAATAAGTCAAGGGTCTGGAAAGGGCATAAATGTAAGCTTAGGTGGTATCCTTATTGAAACTCATAACCCCATAAAACCTCAAGATATTACATTAATAGTAATCAGCATAGAAGATGAAGTAATCTATATTAAAGGTAGAACAATTTATTGCCGAGAAGAAGATTCTGGAAAGTTTCGCACTGGAATCCAGTTCCTTGAAACCAATGAGAAAATTCTATCATTTGTAAAAAAACATGATAAAGGTAAATAGCAGACAACAAATTTGAATATATTTTATCAATTGGACAAACCTCACCGCATTTTGGACAAACCTCACCGCAGCTAATAATCATGAAAACAACAGAGATGGCAATCTTACCTGTTCAGAAACCCAACAACATACAATAACTTGGGGGTGATCAGAAAAATATTACTATATGTCGTATTTTTACTTGAAGAATCTTTTTATTTAATATAAAGGTTGGCTATTGTTCTTAAATAGAAGAAAGGAGGAGATTTATGAGAGTTATTGCGAGTGCGAATCAAAAAGGAGGATGCGGTAAAACAACAACAGCCATTAACCTTTCATCTTCGTTATCTTTAAAAGGACAGAAGGTATTGCTCATTGATTTTGATCCTCAGGCCCACGCAACCATGGGTTTGAACATAACGCCTTCCGATCTTGAGAAAAGCATTTATGATGTTATAACGCCAAAGGAAAATGAGTCCTTAGGGATTGAAGATATTTTAGTGCCAATTAAAGACAATTTTGATCTTGCTCCCTCAAGCCTGATTCTCAGTGCGGTGGAGCAAGAGCTTTCAGGAATGGATGGCAAGGAAGGCAGGCTCTTGAAGGCTATTCAGGCACTCAAAGAACCATATGACTATGTTTTAATTGATTGTCCCCCAAGCATTGGGCATCTTTGCTTTAATGCCCTTCGTGCCTGCGAGGAAGTGATTATCCCCATCGATA
>JBARSG010000679.1:0-1779 GCA_049644625.1 Desulfobacterales bacterium
CTCATATTGCTTACAGAACCTCTCGGGATGAGCCATTATAACCTTTGTAAAATATAATCTTGACTTCCAAAAGAAAGTATCATATATTTCGTATTAATGTTAATTTTAACATGAATGCGAAATACAATGAACTTCGTTTACTTTAAAAATTCTTTGCGGGACTTTCCGGTGTTTTCCATAGCGGATATCAGAGCCGCACACGGTGATTTCGATCGTCGAAGACTGAGTGAATGGCAGAAAAAGGGATATATCAAAAAAATAGTCAAAGGCTATTACCTCTTTTCAGAGGTAGGCATTGATGAAGACATGCTGTCAGCAATCGCGAATAAAATTTATAAGCCATCCTATATTTCCTTTGAGACCGCAATGTCTCATTACCGGTTGATTCCGGAAAGCATCTACATGATAACCTCAGCGTCAACCCGGCGTACGTCCCTGTTTGAAACACCTGTGGCACGGTTTTCATACAGAACCATAAAACCGGCATTGTTTTTTGGGTATTCCCTGCTTCCCGGCGGCATAAAAATGGCTTTCATGGAAAAGGCGATCCTGGATTATTTTTATATAAACCCTTCAGTCCGAACCGAGGATGATTTTTCCTCTCTGCGGATAAACAGGGAAGAAATGCTGAGCCGGCTTAATAAGGAACGGCTCACAGAATACATGCAACGTTTTAACCAAAAGCGCCTGTCAAGCAGGATGGAACATTTTCTCGCGTGGTTGGGATATGCTTGATATCAAACAGATTGAATCATTTTTTCCAGAGCAGCTTTGGCCGTTCAAAAAGAACCTCCTGCGGGAATATCTGCAGTATAAGATTCTGGAGGCAATCTTTGAATCAGCGCTGGCTGATAAGCTGACTTTTATGGGCGGAACATGTATCCATATTGTTCATGGAAGTCCCCGGTTTTCGGAAGATCTCGACTTTGATAATCCGGGTATTGGTCGCCATGATTTCGAGGCTCTTTCTCAAAGGGTAAAAAGGGCTTTGGAGTTACAGGGATATACTGTTGAGTTGAAGAATACATATCAAGACGCCTTCCGTGCTTCTTTGCGCTTTCCGGGTTTGTTGCACGCCAGCGGCATATCGGGTCACCGGGATGAAAAACTGCTGATCCAGATAGATACCGAGCCACAGGAAGTTCAATATAACGCGGATAAATTCATACTTAACAAATTCGATGTGTTTTCGCGAATAAACATCGTCCCGGCAGATATCCTGCTGGCACAGAAAATTTATTGTATTTTTAACCGCAGCCGACCCATGGGCCGCGATTTTTTTGATGTTGTTTTCCTGCTGGGAAAATCCGTGGTGAATTTTGATTATTTATCTCGAAAAATGTCTATCCGAAATAAAACAGAGTTAAGGGACAAATTGCTTTTGCGATGCGCCCAACTGGATTTCAGTCGCCTGGCAAAAGATCTGGAGCCGTTTGTTTATTCTAAAAAAGAAGTGAACCGGGTACTCATGTTTCCGGACGTTGTTCAACAAAAAATTTAGATCCGAAGCTTACCCCGTTTAAAAAGAAACCCATCCACAGATTGCGCAGATTACGCAGATTTCACAGGTTATATACAAATCTTTTGTGCTCTAAAGATCGAGCGCCAAAATTAATTAGAAGGCCTATCTTCAACTCTGTTGCTTTAAGGTAATTGATAAGCTGTGCTTCTTCTGTTCCTGACAAACCGGAAATTGCTTTTATTTCTACGATCACTTCGCCGTAGCAAATAAAATCAGGTTGATACTTTTTATTCAGAGGCTTACCCTTGTACTTAATC
>JBARSG010000680.1:0-12533 GCA_049644625.1 Desulfobacterales bacterium
GGCCCTTGTCCGTGCATTGATTCCTGCGAGTCAAAGAAGCCTCAGTTATGAACCGGTTGAGGGCACAAATGAAAATATTAAAGAAGCCATCGAGCGGTCAAACACATATTCGCTTTTGTCGGGCACAAAGGTTGTTGCCATTTGTGATTCTAAAATATTCTATTCAAAACAGGATCAAGGCGGACTTCTTGAAAAGGCAAAACAGGCATATGATGCGGATGATATAAAAAAGGCTGCAACATATTTGCTAAGTCTCCTAAGTCTGTTAAATCTTTCATACGATGATGTGAGCAAGGCAAATAGAACCAAAACAATTAAACTCGATATTGACCGTTTCGGTGATGACCAGTGGATTGATAAAATCGTGACATTTTGCATAGAAAACAGCCTTGCCATCGCTTCTCAAGAAGATAATGCCGCTCTTTTGCAAAACGCCGTAGAAAAAGGATTTCCCAAAGGGAACCATCTTATCATTACCACAGATATGGCGGATAAGCGCCGGAAGCTTTTTAAAACCATTCGGGAGCAGGGGATGATCATCGACTGTTCCGTCCCCACAGGGGATCGCCGGGCGGACAGGATGGCCCAGGAAGCGGTTCTTTCAGAAAGGATGAATGAAATCCTTGGTCAATTCGGGAAAAGAATGGATAAGAATGCATACATGGCCCTGTATGAAATGACCGGTTTTGACCTCCGAACATTTTCAAATAACCTTCAGAAGCTGATCAGTTATGTGGGAGATAGAAAAAATATAACACCCCACGATGTTGAGTCTGTTTTAAAGCGTACAAAAAAGGACCCCATATACGATTTAACAAATGCCGTTTCAGAAAGAAACATGGAGAAATCGCTCTTTTTTCTGGGTACGCTTCTTGCTGATAATCTTCATCCGCTTCAGGTTCTTGTTGCAATAACAAATCAGATTCGGAGACTGTTGCTGGTCAAGGATTTTGTTAAAAGTCCCCATGGCCGGGAATGGCATGGAGGCATTCCGTTCCATGAATTTAAAAGCAGGATTATGCCCGCCATCCAGGCTTATGACGCTGATCTTTTGGGGCAACGGGAAACGTGGGACCGAATGCTTTCAAAACAGACGGGAAAAGATAATCAACCATCAAAACACAAGGATGAAAAAAAGAAAACCGGGCCGGTTACAGATCTTGTTATTGCTAAAAATCCTAAAAATCCTTATCCCGTTTATCAGATGCTCCTGAAGTCTGAACGGTTTACCACGGATGAACTTATTGCCGTTCTTGAGTTGTTGAGTCAAACCGATTTGAGTCTTAAATCCACGGGTCAGAATCCCAGATTACTATTGGAAAAATTGATATTATTTATTTGTCAAGAGCAAAATAACGTGAACTCAGGGTAAACGCATTTGATTTTCAATACAGAGATAACGCTCCACGACGGCGTTTATCCTGAACTTGAACTAAAGAGCGAACGCCCGTTATGGCATTTTTAAATTTTGTTTGGTTTTTTCCGAGCCGTAAACTCTGCGAGGAGGAGGCCGGCTCGTTCGGATAAGGGTTTTTTAAATGGTATTTATTAGGGAACAACAAAAACGGCTGGCCATACGGTTTTTAAGCTGGCAATACGAGAAAAAAAATCTGCCCATGCCGGCCCGGGTTGAACTTGAAAGACATGCTTCCGGGATCGTTGAAGATGCCCATCGAATCGCCCGTGAAAGGGGGCGGAATGTAATGTCAATCATAAAGGAAATGATTGCCGATCTAAAACCATAGGATTCGGTATCCGCTATAATTGTCACCTGCCTTTAATGTTATTTGATCTCGGTGTTTTTTAGGCTCTGGTAGAGATCTTTGGCACGATAAGAACTGCGCACCAGCGGCCCACTGGCAACTTCAGAAAACCCCATTTCAAGAGCGGCCTTTTTCCAGTCATCAAATTCTTCGGGAGGAATAAAGCGTTCGACTTTCAGGTGTTCCCTTGTAGGTTGAAGATATTGGCCAAGCGTCAGGATGCTGCATCCCGAGTCAAGAAGGTCCTGCATAGTCTTTTCGACTTCCTCGGGAGATTCTCCGAGTCCGAGCATAAGACCTGATTTCGTGAGAATGGAAGGTTGGTAATGCGTAACGCGCTTCAGTAGTAAAAGGGAGCGATCATAATCAGCTTCCGGTCGAACCCGGGGATAAAGACGCGGGACCGTTTCAAGATTATGGTTCAAAACATGGGGATGAGCTTCTATAACCGTCTGAAGCGCATCTTGGTTCCCCTGAAAATCCGGGATCAAAACTTCCATAAGCGTATATGGCATTATCGCGCGGATCTCTTTAATTGTTTTTGCAAAAAGACCGGCCCCGCCGCCCGGCAGATCGTCCCGGGTGACGGAAGTAATGACCACATAATGTAATCCCAGTTCTTTTACGGCTTGGGCAACCCTAACCGGTTCTCCGGAGTCGGGGGGGGCTGGCGGTAGTCCGTGGGCGACGTTGCAGAACCGGCAGTTACGGGTGCAACAGGGCCCCATAATCAGGAAGGTTGCCGTCTGTCGGGAAAAGCATTCCCAGAGGTTGGGGCATCGGGCTTCCTGGCAAACCGTGTGAAGCAGGCTTTTATTTAGCAGAGCCCTCACTTTTTCATAGGTGGGTCCTGTTGGAAGACGCCGTTTAAGCCAGGGGGGTTTTGCTGCCCGCCGTTTATGTTGCTGATTATAATTCATAAGTTTTTAACCACAAATTATCTATCTTCAATTTCTCAAGGCTTGTCATTATCAGTGCAACGTCAAAAACCGCTTCCAGATGGTGCTTTACCCTCTCACGTACCCGCTTCATAGATACGTTGCGGGAAAACTCGCGCTCCATAGAGGTTATCCCGGTATTCCGAAGACCGCAGGGATTTATCCACTGGAAAGGTTCCAGTGAGGTGTTGACGTTTAATGCCATGCCATGAAAGCAAATACCCCGCCGAATAGCGATTCCGATGCTCCCCAGTTTATTATTGCCGACCCACACGCCTCTGTTAAGAGGATTCCGTACCGCCGTGATTCCCCAGTCTGCAGAAGTCCGAATCATAACCTCTTCGAGATTTTCAACATAATGGACGACGCTCAGCTCAGCCGCTTGCAGATTAATGATGGGATACATGACCAGTTGGCCGGGTCCGTGAAACGTAATATTGCCGCCCCGTTCCACTTGGATTACCGGAATGACTGCTTTTTTAAGAAAATTTTCGGAAACCGACAGGTTGTTCAATCCCCCCCGACGGCCCAGAGTGAAAACAGGAGGGTGTTCCAATAACAACACAACGTTTTTATGGAGAATCTTATTATATTTTGAATCCACAAGATTACTTTGCAGATGCCATGCCTCCTTGTATTCTGTGACAGGCAGCTCGATACAAAGCCATTTTCGATCCGGCCCCGGATCTTGAGCGTTTTGTATTGGGTTTTGGCAAATTAACATATTATGTTTTATCCAAAAATTGCAATACTGTTTTAGTAAACACCTCCGGGGCTTCAGCCGGAATAGAATGGCCGATTCCCGTGAGGTGGTTATGCCGCCCACCACAAACCATGGCCAGTTGCTTGGCGTCTGATTCGGTTACCATCAGATCATGGGAGCCCGAAAGAACCAGGACAGGGCGATGGACATTTTGTGCGATTTGGGACAATAGGGGGTAAACACTTATTGCCTCAAGATGGGCGATGAGTGCTTGTTTTTTGTTTCGCCTGATCATGGCTTTTACGATATGGTCCAGGATTTTTTGTTGTTGCTTCAAAAAGTTTTCCCCGAAAGCAACCGGAAGCGAAACCCATGCCAGAGTCTCAAGATCAGAACTTTTTAGTACTTTGAGCCATGACTTAAGAATCAGCCTGGCCCGACAGGTCTGCCTTGCGCCGGCACTGCACAATACAAGCCGATCAACGCATTCCGGTGAATGAGCGGCATAGGCAAGTGCCACGTTCGCCCCGTGGCTCAGTCCGATAAGATGCGCCTTTTCAACCCTCAGATGTTTGAGTAATTCGGAGAAATCCTCGGCGTGGCCCTCCAGCGATAATTTCCCTTCCCCCAAATCGCTTTTTCCCTGGGCTCTGGCATCGTACATCAGCACCCGGAACCGATCCTTAAGGGCCAGGCAATGTGTTTTCCAATATACGGTATTCTGCATGGTTCCGTTCAGAAAAGCAACCACCGGCTTTGATGATTCAAACCCTTGCGTTTCATAGAAAATAGAGCAACCGTCTTTTGTTTTGAAATATGGCATGTTAAGTAAAGGATTTTAATTTTATGTTAAAAGGGCTAACGGATACTCGATTCTCATCCCGCAAGACAGGGCTTTCGCGCTGCAGTTACTTCATCCAGTCTTTTTACCTTGCAGATTTTTGGCGCATCATGCAGCAGGTCCGGGTTTTCCCTGGCCTCGCTCACAATGGCCTTGAACGCTTCAATAAATTGATCGATATCCTCTTTGGACTCTGTCTCAGTGGGTTCAACCATGATGGCGCCGGGTACGACCAGGGGGAAATATACCGTGGGCGGATGAAATCCGTAATCCATCAGTCGCTTGGCCATATCCAGAGTCGCAATTTTTTGAGCTGCTTGATGTTTATCGGAAAAAACACATTCATGCATGCACGGTCTGTCATAGGGAAGATGTAAGGTCCCTTTTAACCTTTCCTTAATATAATTGGCATTCAACACAGCAAGCTGGCTGGCTTTTTTCAGATTTTCCGGTCCCATGCTGCGAATATAACTGTAGGCTTTTATGATAACACCGAAAGCGCCATGGAAGGCCGAAATTTTGCCTATGGAATCCGGATAATCTTCGGTCAGGATATAGGCGCCGTTTTCTTCGACCACGCGTGGGACAGGAAGAAACGGTTCAAGATGCTTTGCGACACTAACGGGACCGGAACCGGGCCCTCCGCCCCCATGGGGTGTTGAAAAAGTTTTGTGCAGGTTCAGTTGCATCACGTCTATGCCGATGTCTCCCATTTTTACCACACCCATGACCGCATTCATATTTGCACCGTCACAATAGACCAACCCGCCTTTGGCATGGACGATTTGGGCGATCTTTTGGATATTTTCTTCAAAAAGACCCAGCGTGTTGGGATTGGTTACCATGATGCCGGCAGTGTCTTGGTCCATGATTTCGGCGACGGCCTCCGCAGAAAGGATTCCCTGTTCGTTGGATGTCACGGGCACCGGACGAAAGCCACACAGGGATACGCTGGCAGGATTTGTGCCGTGGGCAGTATCCGGGACAATGATCTTTGAACGCTGCGCTCCCTGCTTCTTGTGATAGGCATAAATCATGAGCATTCCGGTAAGTTCTCCATGTGCTCCTGCCGCAGGTTGAAGGGTTGTGGCGTGCATACCGGTAATCTCGTCAAGATATTGCTCAAATTCAAACATCATCTTGAGCGCCCCCTGGGACAGACCCGAAGGAAGAAGGGGATGGGCCCCTGTAAATCCCGGAAGGCTTGCCTGTTTTTCATTGGTCTTGGGACTGTACTTCATGGTGCATGAACCCAGCGGGTACATGCCGGTATCCACCCCGAAATTCCACTGGGCCAGTCTGGTATAATGGCGCACAACGTCAACCTCGCTCAAATCCGGAAAGTCAAGACCTTGGCGGGTGAGTGCCTCATCAAGGGGGCAGGGTTCAACGTCGCGACGGGGAAGAGAAAATCCGCATCTTCCCTTTTTCCCTTTTTCCCAAAGGAGCGGCTCATTAAGTAACAGACCAGTGGCGCCTAAAGATTCTTTCATGATTTAACCTCCCTGACCAGAGCATCCATGTCGTTCTTAGATCGGGTTTCCGTGACACACAAAAGATAATGATTGGCAAGTTCAGGATAGTAGGGGGCCAGACAAAGGCCCGCTATTATATTTTTTTCGATAAGGCGCTTGTGGGTGGTTTCAAAGCCGGAAGGGAATTCAACAACAAATTCGTTGAAGGTAGGGCTGTGAAAGGGGATGCCAAATCCCGCGTTTTTCAGTTCCGTTTTGAGATACTCGGCCTTGTCATGGTTGAGTTGTGCAAGTTTTCGTATGCCGGCGCCCCCCACAGAAGCCATATACATGGCAGCCGCCAGAGCACTAAGGCTGTTGTTGGTGCAAATATTGGACGTTGCTTTTTCCCGACGAATGTGCTGCTCTCTGGTCGCAAGGGTCAGCACAAAACCTGTTTTTCCATCCAGGTCTTTGGTTTTACCGACCAGACGACCCGGCAGGCTGCGCATGTGCTTTTTGCCGCTTGCGAGTATCCCCAGAGCGGGTCCGCCGAAGGAACTTGGAATACCGAGACTTTGTCCTTCCCCGCCTACAATGTCGGCGCCGTGGGTGCCGGGGCTTTTTAAGAGTCCATACGCCAAGGCTTCGGTGAAGGAAACCACAAAGAGGCTCTTTTTATCATGAGCCTTCTGCCCAAGGACCTGAAGATTTTCAATGCATCCAAAAAAATTGGGTGACTGAATGGCAACGGCTGCAAGATCGTCCATTCCGTCAAGCCCGGTAGCATCGGTGACGCCGGCGTTGAGATAAGGAAGTTCCACAACCTCATAGCCGGTGGGCGCAAAATAGGTTTGAACCACGCGACGATATAAGGGGTGGATCAGACTTGAAATGGCAACTTTCTGTTGTTTGGTTATACGAACCGCCATAAGCAGCGCTTCGGCCAGGGCCGTGGCGCCGTCATAATGGGAAGCGGTTGCGACTTCCATGCCCAGAAGCCGGGCAGCCAGGGTTTGATATTCATAAATCGCCTGGAGAGTTCCCTGGCTCATTTCCGGCTGGTAAGGGGTATATGATGTCACAAACTCGGAACGACCCAGCAGGTAAGATACCGACGCAGGAATAAAGTGTTCATAACTGCCTGCACCTACGAACCCTTTGTATTCCGGGGAAACCGCCATAGTGTTGGAAAGCGTGGACATGTGATCGTTCAACTCCCACTCGCTCAAGGCCTCCGGCAGATTTAAATCACCCGTGAAACGGCAATCCTCAGGGACTGTGGAAAAAAGATCGTCAAGGTTGTCAACCCCCAAAACCTGAAGCATTGAAAAAATATCTTCATCGGTATGAGGCAAATAAATCATTTACGCTGCTCCTTTCAGTTTTTCCATGCAGGCCACATGGGTCATGAGATTTTCCATTTCAGATAAATCGCCGGGATTAACCTCAACAAACCAGCCATCGCCGTAGGGACTAGTGTTTACCAGTTCCGGCGATTCTTCAAGGGCGGTGTTTACCGCAATAATTTTTCCGCTAACCGGCAGGTAGCATTCGCAAACCGCCTTGACCGATTCCACCGTTGCAAATTCTTCTCCCTGTTTAAAGGTATCGCCCACCTGGGGCAGCTCCACAAAAACAATGTCTCCGAGCTGATCCTGGGCATAATCATCAAGTCCTATTCTGACTTTGCCGCCCTCAAGCCTGGCCCATTCATGATCTTCTGCATAGCGAACGTCATCCGGTAAATGTATTTCACTGATTTCTTTCATTAATTTTACTCCTTTTTCTGTACTGTATTTTCAACCTGCTCAGGAAGTTAGATGGATATCACACAACACGAATAAATGTAAATACCAGATTGTGATTTATCCAAATCGAGGTTCAAGTTTCAGTCGGTTGGAAAGAGATACACGCCGTCGTGGAGCGTTCTCCCTGTATTGGGATTCAAATTGCGTTTGCCATGTCCAAGGTTCAGCCTTTAGTTGACGAAACGGTTTAACCCTGATATTAGACAAGGCTTCGTGATGATACCTCCTGTTACGGCGGTTTTTATCTGTTTGTACTTCAGAGTTCTTTTTTTGCAATGAAAGGAGATGATTGATGAGCGACCTTCTAAAAACCGTTTTTTACGACCGGCACGTGGAGTTGGGCGCTAAGATGGTGGAATTCTTTGGCTGGGAGATGCCCATGTTTTACCCCACCGGCATCGTTAAGGAGCACCTGGCCACCCGTAAGCATGCAGGACTTTTTGACGTTTCACACATGGGCCGATTCATTATCCGGGGTGCCGGGGCGTTGAAATTTCTACAACACGTCTTGACCAATAACGCTGAAGCACTCGATATCAGAGAGATAGGTGCTCAGTATACCTTTATTCCCAACAACAAGGGCGGGGCTGTGGATGATGCGTATCTCTATCACTTTGTGGAGGACGAGTATCTTCTGGTGGTCAATGGCGCCAACCGAGAGAAGGACTGGAATCATTTCCAGGCGCTTTTGAACGATTTCGATGATGTAGAACTGACCGACCGCACCAAAGAGATTGCCATGCTGTCGCTGCAAGGGCCGAAGTCGCGCGAGATATTGGAAGAAATTATCCAGACCGGTCTGCTCCCGGAGCCGACGCGAAACGCCGTGAGCATTGTGACGATCTCTGGTGTCACGGTCAAGGTGGCCCGCACCGGTTATACGGGTGAACCGGTCTGTTTTGAGCTCTTTGTCGATGCAAAGGATGATTCGATGCTGTGGGACCAAATCGTGGAAAAAGGCGCAACGCCCATCGGCCTTGGCGCAAGGGATACCCTCCGGTTGGAGGCCGTCCTGCCGCTTTATGGCCATGAGCTGGGCCAAGACCCCGAAGGCAAGGAAATTCCTATCTTTGCCTGTCCCCTGGCAAAGTTTGCTGTGAGTTTTTCGCCGCTTAAAGGCGATTTCCTTGGCCGTGAAGCGTTGGTCAGGCAGCAGGAGGCGTTTAAGAAAATCATTTTCCGCGATTATTCAATCATCCAAAATCTGCCCCGGGTGAGCAAGCCGATTGCCGTGGCGGGTCGAGGCGTGGCCCGTGAAGGGGCAAAGGTGTTTAAGGGCGACAAACATGTGGGCTATGTTACCAGCGGCACCATGATCCCCATGTGGGCGGTTCAGGGACAAGGGCTGGATTCCGCCCAGACCGACCAACATCAGTTGCGCTCCATCTGTCTGGGATACATCGACAGTGACATTGTCGAGGACGAGCGGGTTGCAATTGAGATTCGCGGCAAGTTGGTTGATGCCGTTGTGGTGCCGTTTCACCTGCGTTCTGAGGCCCCGCCATACTCCCGCCCGATTATCTTCGATCAACAACTGCCGGTTGAGGGACTGCCCGCAGGCGATGCAGCGGCCAAGGTTCTCAGACTGCTTGAAAAGAGCGTGGAGAACACTCGATGGCGACAACGAGAGTGCATCAACCTCATCCCTTCGGAGATGACGATCTCACCCATGGCCCGAATGTTGTCGGTGATGGACCCTGCCTTCCGGTACGCCGAGCATAAGAAGGTGAAGGCATTCTACGACGCCGATATATTCTATTACCAGGGCACCGAATTTATCGCCCAAGTCGAGCAGATGCTGGAAGAGGAAATGCGAAAATTCATGGGGTGCGAGAACATAGAAACGCGGCCGGTAAGCGGGCAAATGGCCAATACCGCCGTTTTCAGCGCCATGGTCGACTACATCAATCGCGTGGATCGAAAGATCGAGCCGCGCCGAATTCGCAGGGTGATGAACAATCATATCGGCAAGGGCGGACATCTCAGCGCCCAGCCCATGGGCGCACTCAGGGACTATGTTGCACGGGATCCGCGTACAGAACGCCCGGCGGCGGTTAATTTCCCTGTGCTTCCCCATAACCGTCATAAGATCGATGTGCCGACCACGTTGAAATTGATTGATGAACATCGGCCGGAATTGATCATTTTTGGCAAGAGCATGGTCATCCACAAGGAACCGGTGGTCGAAATCCGCCGGTTCCTGGACGATCAAAACATAGACACGGTGGTGATGTACGATATGGCCCACGTGCTGGGACTCATCGGTCCTCATTTTCAGGAACCTTTTGCTGAAGGGGCGGATCTGGTCACCGGATCCACACATAAGACCTATTTTGGAACACAACGTGGCGTTGTGGGGAGCCGTTTTCGGGAGGACGAAGTGCGCTATGAGCTTTGGGAAGCTCTGCTTCGACGAGTCTTCCCCGGATCGGTGTCCAGCCACCATCCCGGCACCTTGCTGGGGCTCCTCATCGCCGCTTATGAGATGAACCATTTCAAGGACGAATATCAGGCCAGAGTTATCGCCAATGCCAAGGCATTTGCTCGGGGATTGAAGGATTGTGGGCTCGATGTGATCGGTGATCCGAGTATCGACTTCACAGAAACCCACCAGGTATTGATTGATGTGGGATACAGCCGGGGTCCGGAAATCGCCAGTCGGCTGGAAGCCAACAACATCATTTGTAACTTCCAGGCCAATACCGATGAAGAGGGGTTTACCGCCTCCGGCGCTCTGCGGACGGGTGTATCCGAGATGACTCGGTTCGGCATGCAAGAAGAGGATTTCCATGACCTGGCGGTGTTGATCCATGACGTTGTAAAGAACAATAGTGATGTTATTGATAAGGTCAAAGAGCTTCGGGAACGGTTCAGCGAGCTGCAGTTTTGTTTCCGTGGCCACGAGTATGATGACGTGCTGCAGAAACTGCATGAACTGCTGTAAAGAAACGGATAAATGTTTTTGCTCAAAAAAATGGCGAGGTTTGATTTATAGAGTTTAAAGGTGACCCAATGAATGATCGCACGTCTGTTGAACCCATCAATACCCTTGATTATCTGGAAGAATTGCTTAACCAGGGATATGTTATTAAGGGCCCGAGAAAAGATTCCTCAAGAGATTTGATTTCATTCAAGGCATTTTTGAAAAAGGGAAAGGAATTTACCCCCGAAGTTTGGCTGTCACATATGGGATATGAATTCATAGAGCCGAGTACATTTACCAAAGGGCATAAAATTGCATATAAAATAATTGATGAATTTCCTGATGAACGATTCAATTCAAATTATACCCTGGTTAAAGGGAATAGAGAAATCCCTTTATATTTGAAACTAGAAATATCGAGGGCAGAATAAAACAGATGTTTTGAAAAGCAAATCCCTTAAGCATATTATGATCGGTCACAGAGATTATTATTATATTGAAAAAGAATTATCTTTGTGCTACTAAATTGATTTAATGCTTATTAATTGTATTAAATTCAGTGTGTTAATTGGATTATGGAAAGGAGGTAATAATGCGAAAGGGCTTGTTGTTTATGGTTTCGTGTCTGGTGGTCGGTATAATCTTTTCTCCATGCGCATGGTGTAAGACAAAGACAATCAAGGTCGGCATCAATGCTCCCATGACCGGAGATATCCCCAAGGTGGGCGAGGGAACCAAGTATGCGGCACAGATGTGGCTTGAAGACATTAAAGCCGCAGGCGGCCTTGAGGTGGGGGGAAAGAAGTACCCGGTAGAACTTGTGATTGAAGATAACGAGGCCAAAGCGGAATCGGCGGTAAAGGTCAACACCAAGATGATCACCGAGGACGAAGTCCTGGTTATTGTCGGACCTCAGGCCTCCAAGCAGGCAATACCTGCGGGGGGCGTCGCTGACAACTACAAAACCCCCATGATCAGTCCATGGTCCACAAATCCTGACACCACCAAGGACCGTCCCTTTGTTTTCCGAGGCTGCTTTCTTGACCCTTTCCAGGGTCCGGTGGTTGCCGGTTTTATTAAGGAGGAGTTCGGATACACCAAAGCCGCAGTTTTATACGACGTTGCCAGTGACTACCCCAAGGGGCTCGCCGAGTTTTTTAAAGAGGCCTGGGAAAAGATGAACGGTGCCGGTTCTGTGGTGGCTTTTGAAAGCTTTACTACCAAAGACGTGGATTTTAGCTCTCAGTTAACGAAGATTATCAAATCAGGCGCCCAGGTTTTGTTTGTCCCCCAGTACTATAATGAGGTGGCCTTAATCGTTCAACAGGCCCATGAATTAGGATGGAACAAACCCATTGTGGGTAGCGACAGTTGGGGATCGGCAGAGTTGATAGAACACTGCGGCGATGACTGTGATGGGTTATTCTTCAGCACCCACTACGCAGCTGCCGGGGCAAAAGGAGCAACCAAAGAATTTATCGATCGATACAATAAAAAATACGGCTATGTGCCGGACGATGTGGGTGCTCTGACTTGGGATGCATTGGGTATCGTTCAAAAGGCCATTGAGTCTTCAGGGAAAATTACGGGAAATATCGAAAAGGATCGCAAGGCTGTGCGAGACGCTATGGCTAAAATCAATGAATTCGATGGTATTACCGGACAGATGACCTTCACCGAAGACGGCGACCCAATTAAATGTGCGGTAATCGTTAAAATCAGTGACAAGGGTGAATTTGAATTTTACAAGTCTGCCTGCCCGTAATTGCCATGGATGGGATGAAATGTTTATCCGGATCTTCTTATCCCCATAGGACGTTAGTCCACAGAGAATGAGGAATAGTATATAAAAGGCGGGCCAGGGCTTTCGAGCCCTGAGCCCGCCTTTTTGAATGACTGCGGAGAGAACTTGATGACATTTTTCTTGCAGAATCTGGTCAACGCGCTGCAATGGGGCAGCTTCTATGCCTTAATCGCCCTGGGGTATTCCATGGTATATGGAATACTGATGCTTTTTAATTTTGCGCACGGTGATATCTTCATGGTCGGGGCGTACATCGGCTTTGGTGTTGTTACCGGGTTTACGGCACTGTCCGCTAT
>JBARSG010000681.1:0-2114 GCA_049644625.1 Desulfobacterales bacterium
TAGGAGTATCCTCAAAAATGACATGATGTATTATACAGGAAATGTGTGGATTTTCTAAATTATAAATAAAAAATATTTCGTAATTCGTGAGCAGTGAGTCGTGATTAGTGAAAAATTAAATATTATAAAGATCAATTACCAATTACTTTTTACCAATTACTATTTACGTTTTACGACTTACGTTTCACGTCTTAACCTTTACCTTCACCTTTACCTTTGTTATAATACCGGCAAGCGCCTGTAGCTCAGAGGATAGAGCGCGGGATTCCTAATCCCGGTGCCGCAGGTTCAACTCCTGCCAGGCGCGTTTAAGTTCCACGTTCAAGGTTCAAAGTTGGTTCTGATAGTCTTAATAGATATAAATCCCATTAAGAATTTTATATGATGACTCCTGAATTATGAAAAAAAGTCAAGAAGTCAAGCACCGATAATCATATAGAAGGTATGATTTAATCGGTTTTGTAATACTGATAAAATATCTTCAAAAATCAAATTAGGAGGTATTTTATGAGTTATTATGTAGGGTTGGATCTTCACTCCACCAACACCATGATAGGAGTGATGAACGATCAAAAGGAGAGGGTGTTCAGGAAACGCACTCCAAACAAAATCTCTGTGATTTTGGAACATCTTGAGCCTTACAAAAGTGATATGGTTGGAGTAGTGGTTGAGTCGACTTTTAATTGGTATTGGTTGGTAGACGGGTTACAGGAAGCAGGCTATAAAGTTCATTTGGCTCATCCTGGTGGATTTTCTGAGTACAAAGGATTAAAACATGTTGATGACAAGCATTCGGCATTCTTTCTGGCTAAATTATTGCTACTGGGCATTCTTCCCGAAGGTTATATCTTTCCAATCAAGGATCGCCATCTTCGTGATTTATTGAGGAAACGCTTAAAACTGGTAAACAACCGGACCCAATATATATTGGGATTTGAAAGTCTGGTTAATCGTAACCTAGCTGTCAATATTAATGCCAATGCAGTAAAAAAACTCAATGAAGGTGATATTGAAGAGATGTTTGAAGATGAACATCTGATTCTGTCAGCACAGGCCAATATTGCAACTATGAGATATTTTGACCCCAAAATAAAAGAGATAGAAAAAAAGATATTAGCAACTGCCAAATTGAAACCAGAATTTGAAATATTGTTGACTGCTCCAGGTATTGGTAATATTTTAGCCTTAACCATATCTCTTGAAACCGGAGATATCAATCGATTTAAACAGGTGGGCAACTATGCCTCCTATTGCCGATGTGTAAGTAGTCAAAGATTATCAAATAAGAAAAAGAAAGGTCAAAATAACCGCAAGAACGGCAATAAATATCTGGCCTGGGCATATCTTGAAGCAGCTCACAAATTAAGACGCTATCGTCCTGAAGCGGAGGCATTCTATAAGAGAAAATCTCTGAAAACACATAAAGTTGTTGCCATTAAAGCCTTGGCTCATAAAATCTCAAGGGCATGTTACTACATGATGAAAGACAACGTTGCTTTTGATATAAATAAATTATTTGGCTATCCCTTAAAGGTTATAAATAGGTGTGGCAATAAACCAGAACGGGGACTGGACGTCGAACCACTCGCACCGATTGGTAATACTGCCACACCCACTTAATTTGGGACATTTTTATATTACCAAATTAAAAAAAATATTCAATGTCTATCGATGTTTTGCCTATGCTTTGAACCAATAGGGACTGGTATTATAAAACCATAACTACTGATCATTATTATTCAGTTGGACAAAGCATGGTACCAAAAGATTTCTGGGGCATACATTATTGCCGGGAATAGTATTGATTTTATAATATATATCTTGATCCTGATGGACGTCTGGTGCAGAACATTGGTTCTGTAACCAAATTATTGAAATCACGGATGTAAAACATTTATAGATATTAAAAAAAACGCTCTGCTAAAAAAAATAAAAAAATACGTCTACTTACTTGACATTATACTTCTAATGGACGTCCCTCATTTTTCATTTTCTAACCCATTAATTTTATAATAAATTCGCTTGACATCAAAAAGGCGCCATCATAAGATGTTGCAATGAAAAAAAGTAAAAAAGATTTGGGTACAATGGAGTAGACAACACATGAAACATTC
>JBARSG010000682.1:0-2736 GCA_049644625.1 Desulfobacterales bacterium
GATGTAAATTAGTCCATAATCAAAAAACTAATTTATAAACAGCCATATTTAGATATAATATATTTCCACATGTTGAAAAATTAAGGGGAATAAAAAAGTTTTTATTAATTTTAATATTAAAATCTAAACATAATTTTTTAATTAATTCACTATTTAAGAAAGTTTTATGTGTAGGATCTTTTTGGTATCCCTTGACGCCTGGAACGATTATTAATAAAATCCCTTCTTTCGACATTAGATTTTTTAGGTTTCTGAAATATTTATAGATTTCTTTAAAAGTTAAATGTTCAATGACATTATCACAAATAGCATTATTTATTTTAGCTCCTGGTTTACTAAAATTTACAATATTATCATGAATTACATTTAATCCTTTTTTTTGACATTCCTCAATAATACTATAATTGGAATCAATTCCGGTTGCTTTAATCCCCTTTTTTTTACAATATTTTAAAAACTCGCCATTCCCACACCCAAAATCGTAAATCCCCATTTCCAATCTATATTTAAATTCTTTCAAATATTTTGGATAAATGAAATAATTTAAATACAACCTCCTTCCAGGAAGATATTTTTTTTCCAAGTACTGTCCATACTCTTTAGTGTCAATCCGCACGAACTTCTCCCTCAAAATGAATTGTTACGCTAAAATCGGACTTTATCCTAAAATATACAAAATCTGTCTTTGTCATGAATGATCTTTTATAAAGAAAATATAAAATAAATTACGTGCAATCCCATTAAGGATTGCTCTTAATCTCCCTAAATTACAATCTAAGTAGTTCAATTCATATCGTTTATCCTTATTTAATCTGTCTACAAATTTTATAAAATGGCTAACTTGTAGATACCCTATTTTTGCACTCCATGCCTTTGAAAAAACTCGAAAGGCACATAGTGATTCTGGAATAACATAAAGATTCCCATAAAGAAGTATGCGGCACCAATAATCTAAATCTATAATATACGGAATGCTCCCACAAAAATAACCAATTTTTTTTAAAATCTCAGATCTGAATAATACAGCTGTGGGTTCACCAATAGGGTTGGCCCCATAGCGAACGATTCTTTTAATGGCGTTCTTTCCTAACAAGACTCCCTTTTGCCTTGGAAAATTTCTTTTTATAATTTTCTTGCCGTTTTCATCTATAATGTCCCGACCGCTACACACAATTGTGACTCTTGCATTTCGAGGATTTTGTAACACCTCTACCTGACGCATCAAACAAGAGGTATATAATAAATCATCATGGCAAAGAATTTTTATATACCTGCCTTTAGCCTCTTTTAATGCTTTATTCCAGTTTTCTTGTGGGCCTAAATTATCTTCGTTTATTATTACTCGAATTCTATCGTCATTGAATCTTTTTATTATATCTAAAGTTTTATCGTTAGAATTATCATCAACAATTACTAACTCGAAGTCCTCATATGTCTGAGACAATACAGATTCAATAGTTGTATCAATATATTTTTCAATATTATAGCTTGGAATACAAACTGAAACCATAGGAGTGGGCATATACAATACCTCTATCGGATAAAGCAAACTACATGATAAAAGCCAGCTTAAGAATTATGCAAAGATGTATTAGAAGTAGTGATCATAATGATACTTGTAAAATTGATATGTTTTTTTAATACCCTCTCGTAAGTTTGTCGAGGGATGCCAGTTAAGTATTTTCGATATTTTGGTAATATCTGTTAAATAATCTCCGGTTTCCACATTTAAATATTCATCAGGCCAGGGAACATATACAACTTCACCTTTTCCAACAACATCAACTACCGTATTCACCATATCTTTAAATTTTGTCCCGATGCCACTACCTATATTGAAGATTTGCCCGTTCGCCTCCTCATTGATTGACGCAAGCAAAAATGCATCGGCTAAATCTTCAACATATATATAGTCACGCAATTGTTCTCCGTCTCCAAAAATGGTAAGCGTTTTGCTTTCCATTGCCTGGCGGATAAAGAAATTCACTATGGAGTATTGGGAATGTTTCATCTGACATCGAGTCCCATATGGATTTGCTATTCGAAATATAACCGATGATATACCGTAAACTTCATAGTAGAAGCGATACATATTTTCGGCTACAGATTTATTGAACGCGTAAGGAGTTTTCGGCCGAAGCGGGTGATTTTCATCGACAGGGTTCTTTTCAATTGGGCCAAATTGCAACCGGGACCCAGAAAATAAAATTCTTGCCTTTGGGTTAAATTTTTTGACATTTTCCATAACATTTAAATGTCCAATATAGTTAATGTCCGCATCCAGAAACGGGTTATCAATGCTGTGATTGTGACTGACCTGTCCTGCCAAGTTAAAAATAATGTCCTTATCTCTCACCAAAAACTTCATTGCCTCCTTATCCCGAATATCCGTGATACTAACCTCGACTTGGTTTCTGATGCTTGCTAAATTGAACATATTAGCGCCAAATGGTTCTATACAAGCATCAACAATGGTAATTTTAGCATCATAGTGAATGAGTTTATTCGCGATAGTGCTGCCGATCATACCTAAACCGCCTGTGATCATCACATGCTTCCCAGACAGCTTCTCTTTTAATTCACGATCATGCAGGGGGCTAATCATTCGAATCCTCCTATTCTAACCCAATGGTTCGTTTTATAACAAATTTTGGACGCTGTTTTACTTCATCGTATATTCTGGCAATATACTGGCCAAGTATGCCAACAGAAATAAGTTGAACACCTCCTATGAAT
>JBARSG010000683.1:0-9691 GCA_049644625.1 Desulfobacterales bacterium
GGCTAAAAGAGCGAGCAGTATGAAAGGAAATCCTGTTGAATTAACCGATGAAGAGTTAACCGAAATCTTAAGAAAAGCCGTTTAAAAGCCAAACCGGAGGCCTAAACAAAGGCTGGAATCGGGGTCAGATTTGGCTTTCCCAATAAAGCTAAGAACAATTTTCTCACGATTGAACATCTAAATTCCTACCTCATAATTACTTTTTTCCTAAAATAATACATTTTTTCAGCATTCTTCGCTTGACAATACCCATGAAGTGTACTAAAAATTACCCTCAAGGGTGTAAGCTTGAAGGTGTAATTTATAATACACCCAACGGGATAAACCGTGAGGTGAAATATGCAAAATCCATTTGCCTTCAGCAACTATGTTACCGGTGAATCTTTTTGCAATCGCAAGAAAGAACTGTCTGAGCTGCTCAAATATATAAAAGGATCTCAGAATGTCCTTTTATTTTCCCATCGAAGATATGGCAAAAGCTCATTAATTCGTCAAGTCATTCGTGATATCAAGGAACAAAATCTCAATATCGGCACGTTACATGTTGAGTTGTATGGAACGATATCTGAAAAGGATTTTATCACCAGAACCTTTCAAAGCTTAAATCAACTGGAATCAAACATTGATCGACTCCTGAAATCCGTCAGTACGGCCTTAAAGAATGTCAAACTGAATTTAAGCATAGATCCGGCAACAGGGGCCACTTCCGTATCACCCTCTTTTGGGGCCGCAAATGAAGCAATGTTCCTGGAAGAACTGATGAATATTCTTTTAAAATATTCACAAAAGCATAAACTGGTTATTGCTTATGACGAATTCCAGGAAGTCGCCAATTATTCGGAAGAGGGTTTTGAAAAAAGACTACGCTCGTTTATTCAGCAACATTCAGATATCTGTTATATTTTTTCAGTTAGTCAGCGACACCTGATAACCGAAATGTTTAATTCAACGAACCGGGCATTCTATAAATTGGCAGACAGTTTTCCTTTAGATAAAATTGAAACAAAGCATTACATACCCTGGGCTCAGAATCTGTTCGGCAGGAAAAACATTCATCTGAATGCTGAATTAATAGAAGATATTGCGACGAGATTTGAAAACCATCCCATGTATATCCAGAACTTTTTGTTTCACCTCTGGGATGAACCTGGGGAAAAAGGATTTTCTTCTGAAATTATCGATAAAATAGAAAATTCAATCATAGAAAGGAGAAGTCTGGAACACACCGTGTTATGGGAAACTTTAAGCATCAATCAGAAAAAAACTTTAAAACTGATTTTACTGAATGACGGATCAAACCTTTTTAATGCTGATGCTTTAAAATCGGTTAATTTGAAAACCGGTTCTTTGGTTTCGAAAGCCTTGTCAAGTCTCATAAAAAAAGAAATTATTGTAAAAAACGGGAATTATATGATTCAGGATATCGTTTTTAAAAAATGGCTACAGAAAACGTTATCACTGTAAACATACATACTCTCACCGAAAAATTTTTTTCCATCGATTTTAAAAGCAAAAGATGCCCCCTTTAAATGGGGTTTTGGGGACATCCTCGACTAATTGTCAAAACATCGGGGTCGCGTAACAGTTAATAGTCTTCGAATTAAACGTCATAAATCTTCATTCTTGACAACATTCAATGATCATTGAAAATTATCTTAACAAATTATCACACTTAAGAACAATAGTGGTCGTCATAGATATCCTGCCCACACTTAGCACCACGCGCCCTACACAAACCATTTCTTCTCCTGTCCATCATATGCGGAAATACGAAACGATGATGAAAAATTGACATTTCCACTACTTATAAGTTTCTTAATGACACAAAAGATAATTTTAAGGATTAAAATCAAGCAGCCACTTCCATGCGGGTATTAGACGAATAGCAGCGCCATCTACTATAACAGCCGCTTTCTCAATTTGAATCGGTGACACTGATTTACTGAAGGAATTTGCATTTCTGATATAACAACACCGGTCATTACCCGGCATACTTTTTAATCTTTTCTAAAATGCGGCTCAATAACGCTTTGATCTCCTTTATGCCCAGCATGTATCCGGCCGATAAAATTATGATCACAAATACCAGAGCGGTCAAGATTGAAACCGCGAGGCTTCCGCCAAATGTGGTCGAATCCAAGCCCGATAGGAGGGTTCTCTTGAGAAATTCCAGAAACAGGCCCAGTGGTATGCTCAACAGGATCGTCCACAGATAAAACCGATACACCCTGTAACAATCCTTATTTGCACTCTTTTTGTTCCAAAAAACGTATAACAAGACGACTTGAAAAATGGCTGAAAGTGAAATCGCCAACGCTACCCCTCTGGCACCCATATTCAGCATTCCGGCCATGTAAACGGGAATGCTCAGCAGCACCGCCGCGGTCCCGTACACTGCGGGGAAGAGCGTGTTCTGCACGGCATAATATCCCCGAACCACAATGGTCTGGGCGGCAAAGGCGAACGCTCCGATCATCAAAAAAACCAGCACCTGGGACGTTAAGGCCGTTGCGGCGGCATCAAACCGGCCCCGCTGAAACAAGATGACAACCGTTTCCTGTCTGAGCGCGATAATCAGAGCGGAAAACGGAACCACCAGCGCCAGATACCGCAGGGCATCATTCAGCAGCCGGTTCATTTCTTCTATCTTATTCTCTGCCGCCAGACGCGCCATAAATGGAAACGAAGCCATCCCCACCGCCTGGCCGAAGAAGCCCACGAGTATAAACATGGTCCTTAAGCCGTAATTAAGGCCGGCAATGCTGCCTCGCGGCAAGTACGAACCGAAAAACCGAAATAAAAATTCCGTTGAAAAGCTCATGGTCAAGCCGATCATTAAAGGAATCGTCACCCGAAGATAGAGCAATAGATCCGGGTGCCTTAAATCGAAAGCCATTGTGAACCGCATCCCAACCTTCTTTGCACCCCAGAGCTGAACCATGAAATTTCCGATAAAGGCCCCGATCAGGACTCCCCAGGAAAAACCTTCCATGCCGATTCGATTACCCAGCAGTACCCCCCCGCAAATAATTCCCAGATTATATAAAAGCGGAGACAGGGCCGGTATGAAAAATTTCTCTTTGGCAAACTGAACAGCCATAAACATACCGCCGGAAAAAAAGAAAAACTGGGCCGGTATGATAATCCGTGTCATCCTGACTGCGTGTTCGATTAATGCGGGATCATCAAGCCCCGGAGCGAGAATCTCGACGAATCCGCGTGCAAAAACGCAGGCAATTGTAATAAATAGCAAAAGTAAGCTACCGAATCCGGTGAAGATGAGTGAAAAGACCCGCCAGCCTTCCTCTTCCTTATTTCTTACCAGATAGTGAGAAAAAATCGGGATAAACGTAACCGAAAGGAACCCGCTGGCAACGATATGATTTAGAATTTCGGGAATGATAAAGGCGACCTGATAGGCATCGACCCCCCCGCTAATTCCGCCAACATAGGCAATGACCTGCTCCCGGATAAGACCGGTAAGACGGCTTAAAAAAACCGAAGTCATCATAATTAGCGAGGCCAAACCGACTTTTTTATACATTGATGACATATTGTTGTGAATGTTTTAGTCCGTTAGTTGTAAATTTTGTGCTTTTTATGGCAAAAAATCAATACACAATCACCAAATATCAATTAAATTCCAATATCCAATATCCAAATAACAAGAAAATCCCAAATTCCAATGACCAAAGCCTGTTTAGAATTTTGAATTTCAGTCATTGTGATTTGCCTGCCCTGTTAAATTTACGATAGTAACTGTGAAACGAATTTAGTGGGGCCTGCCCTGTTAAATAAATCGTAGATTTAATGCGAAGCATTATTTAACAGGGTAAATGATTTGTTATTTGTGATTTGTTTTTTCTCTCCGAGCCTTAGGATCTACGAGCCGGAGGTCGGTTTATCCGGGTTAGGTTTAGACTGAGCATCCATGTTCGGTCCTGTCTGCGTTTATACGTTTCTTAATGACATAAAAAATCGTATCAAGCCTGGATACGCTTTTGGAGTTGGGTTGTCAAATTGATACCATTGTTTGCGCTTCTGGCCGGAGTGCATCCGGCCGAGCGGTTTCTGAGCGAGGGCCGAGGTCGCAAGGCATCTCTCTATCCGGATTACGCATTGAAAAATCGACTAACACCTGGTCATCCGCCTCTGTAACCACCTGTCCCTCGAGGCGCTTTCCCACTGCCTCAAATTGAAAACTTGATTCGTATATCTCGCGGCCCTTCCATGCCTCAAATTTGTATTGACACTGCCGGTTTATAGTATTACTATTACGTGTAATACTTATACCTGGAGGTCAAGTCATGAGAGTAACCACAAAAGGCCAGGTCACTATCCCCCAACATATCCGCGAAAAACTGAATATAACCCCTGCAACGGAAGTTGATTTTGTTGAAGAAAAAGGACGCGTTTATTTAGTGAAGCGAAAAGGGCAAAAAACCGCGACCCGTAGATTTTCAAAATTGCGTGGCGTTGCAACCGTAAAAATGACAACAGATGAGATTATGTCTTTAACTAGGGCAGACAGATGAAGGGCCTTCTTGTTGACTCAAACATCATTCTGGACATTTTTCTGGATGATCCTAATTGGGCGGATTGGTCTGAATCTGCATTGGTGAAATATGGTGCTCATACTAGACTTTACATTAACTCAATCGTGTATGCTGAAGTCTCCATTGGTTTTGATCGCATAGAAGATTTGGAGTCAGCACTTAATAAGGGGGGATTCCATATGTTGGAAATACCCAAAGAGGCTCTATTCCTGGCTGGAAAAACATTCCTAACGTATAGGAAAAGCAAAGGAACAAAGAGGACTCCTTTACCTGATTTCTATATTGGAGCACAAGCCGCTGTGCTTGAGTTAGACTTAATAACCCGAGATGTTTCCAGATATCGTACATATTTTCCGTCAGTAAAAATAATCAGCCCTGAGATAGTATAGTAGCGCAAGGTTTGTTTTTGCTAAATATTCTAAAGTTTTTCCAGCAAGATCCGACAATAACAATAGTGGGTTAAATGGATCATAATGCACCACGGCTTTGGTGAGTGCCATATGCTTGGATGCGTGGGGAAGCAGATTAATCCAACAGTCAACATTGATGGAAATCGCAAATAAGCTCAAGGAATAAACATGATTATTCTCATCTCTTCGGGTTAACTTTCCTACGGCATAACTGTGAAAATTCAGGAGCGTTATATGCAAATTGTGACCACACATAAAAACACGGATTTTGATGCGCTGGCTTCGACCATAGCCGCAACAATTTTGTATCCGGGAGCAATCCCTGTGCTTCCGAACAATGTAAATCCAAATGTTAAAGCTTTTTTGTCCATTCACAAGGACATCTTTAAAATATCCTCCTTTGACGATATTCTTCTTGACCATGTAAACCGTCTGATTGTTGTGGACATAAACAGCTGGGCTCGGCTCGGAAGGATCCGCAGGCTGAAGAATAAGAAAAATTTAGAGGTTATCCTGTGGGATCATCATTCCAACGTTGGCGACATAAAGCCCATATGGAAATGCCAGGAGCCCATGGGTGCAAACATTACCCTCATGATTCGACAGTTAAAGCTGGAAAAGAAAGTGATAACACCCATACAGGCCACTCTTTTTCTGGCAGGTTTGTATGAAGATACCGGCAGCCTCATGTTTCCTTCAACAACCGCCGAAGATGCTTATGCCGCGGCTTACCTGCTTGAACGTAAGGCCGACCTAAACATCGTTTGCTCGTTTTTGCGTCCGGCCTATGGCGAAAAACAAAAAGACGTTCTGTTTAGGATGTTGCAATCGGCAAAGAGAGATATGGTAAACGGATACAGTGTCAGTTTTAACAAACTGGATTTAAAAGACTATGTGGACAGTCTTGCTGTTGTGGTTCATATGTACAGAGAGATTCTGAATGTAGATGCTGCCATTGGTATATTTGTGGATGAGAAGCAAAACAAGTGCATGGTCATCGGTCGAAGTAATGCCGATGGCCTGGATATGGGCGGAATCATGCAGAGCATGGGCGGCGGTGGACATCCGGCTGCCGGATCCGCTATACTTAAGTCAGTGAATCCGGATGCTGTAGAAAATACGATTAGGGCACTGATCCAGGGGAATCATCAGGTATCCGTACAGATCAGTGATCTCATGTCTTTCCCTGTTTTTACCGTGCCGCCGGACATGCCCATGAAAACGGTGGCTTCGATTTTAAGAAAAAAAGGGTGTACAGGTCTCCCGGTCGTAGAGAATGACAAACTTGTCGGCATGATTTCAAGAAGGGATTTTAAGAAAGTCAAGAAAGAATCCCAGCTAAAGGCTCCGGTGAAAGCTTTTATGATCAAAAGGGTAAGGACAATTGCACCCGGCAAGAGCCCGACTCAAGCCGCCCGCCTTATGATCAAACACGACATTGGCCGGCTCCCCGTTGTGAAAAATGGTCATATTATCGGAATTTTGACACGGTCGGATGCTATGCTCTATTTTTATGAAAAGAGAGGATGTTATGAAAGAGAATAAATGCATTCACTGTGTTGCACGCCGGAAACTGAAACCGATTGTTCCGGTGAAAAGAGAAGCATCTTCGGATGTGAATATCCCAAAGACTTTCAAATTGATCACCGACTTTGTCACGGGAGAAAAGATTCCCGATGTCGGTGCAGAGGCCAACCGCCAGACCGTTGAGAGGGTTCTGATAGCAGAAAAGGGATACACAAAAAAAGATATTGAAGTCGACGCCCCCCTTGAGGTGACCATAGGCGATGAATCCTATTGCTCATCGGTGGACCTGGTTGTCTCTGTGGACAGCACGCGGTATATGGCGATTAAATGTGCACCAGGCTCCCTGGGATCGAGGGAAAGGGAGATTGTTTCTGCCGCCAGGCTCTTGGATGAATACCAAATTCCCGTTTCCGTGGTGTCGGACGGCAAAACCGCGATGGTGCTCGATACCGTATCCGGTGAAAAAATCGGAGAAGGCCTTGATGCGATTCCGTCGAAAAAGGCGTTGCAAGAAACGGCAAAATCACTTAAATTGCAGCCGCTTGCTGAAAAACGTCTGGAGCGTGAAAAGTTGATTTTCCGTTCCTATGACAGTATGAACGTGAATGTAGGCCGCAATATATCACCCAATCAATAAAGGCGGCGTCCGGAATGCCGGTTTGCCGTAACCGGCCGTTGACAGTAAATATCGTCAAACCTTGTATTGCGAAAAATTATTGACTCAAATAAATATTTTCCGTATTTTCAATGTCATGGGGCGATCATATGTAAGTTCTTTAGAAGTTACAGGTTTGGCACCCATCGGTCATTATAACCGGAGAAAACACCTATGTGTGCGGATAAACTACGGGTCAATGTCTTCGATCTGGTGGCAGCGATTGCCAGAGTCGTGGATATGATGAGTCCGGCTGTTGGAAACCACCATATGCAGGTCGCTTATCTGGCATATCGATTGAGTGAAGAACTCAATTTGACGGTGGACAAAAGATATGAGCTTTTTACCGCCGGTGCCTTGCACGATATCGGAGCGTTCTCCTTGCAGGAAAGATTAGACCTGCTTGAATTTGAAGATACAAAACCCGGCCAGCATTCTATGGCCGGCAGTCTGATTCTTAGAAAGTTCAAACCGTTTGCTTCCATTGCCAAACTCATACAATTTCATCATGTACCTTGGCAAAATGGACAGGGTTCCCTTCACCATGGTGAACCGGTTCCTTTGGGCAGTCATCTCCTCCATCTGGCGGATCGAACGGCGGTTAAAATATCCAAAGACAAACCAATCCTGAGTCAAGTTCGAGGAATTTGTGAAGCAATTTCCTCGTTAAAAGGTGAAGCTTTCGTTCCGGAACATGTAGATGCCCTGGTGAACCTGGCCAAACGAGAGTATATATGGCTGGAAATAATATCGGATTCCATGGAGGCAATTTTACGAAGAAGTGTGGGGTTTCACGCCAGGGAATTTACAATAAACGAACTGGTTGATTTTTCGCGGCTAATATGCCAGCTCATTGATTTTAAAAGCGAGTTCACGGCAACACATTCCAGCGGAGTGGCAGCCACATCGGTTTTTCTATCAAAATTGGCAGGATTTTCAAGCTATGAGCGCAGGATGATCCAAATCACCGCTTATCTTCATGATCTCGGCAAACTCGCCATCCCTTCGGAAATTCTTGAGAAACGGGACAAGCTTACCGAAGATGAATGGTTTATCATGCGATCCCACGTTTACTATACCTACCAGACACTTGAACCGTTTGAAGCCCTCGGGGTCATAAACTCCTGGGGGGCTTTGCATCAAGAACGACTTAATGGTACAGGGTATCCTTTCGGTTATAAGGAGGACGAACTGCCCCTTGGCTCAAGAATTATAGCGGTTGCCGATGTGTTTACGGCATTAACGGAAAATCGACCCTACCGGCAAGGGATGGAAAAAAAGGCCGTCCTTGAGGTTTTACATTCCATGGCGGGTAATGGCGAATTGGATAACAACCTGGTCCATATTATGGCAACGCATTATGATGAAATGAATGAAATTCGCGATTCCGCCCAAAAGCAAGCGATCCGTGAGTATGATGTGTTTCAAAAATCTCTTAACCGCTAAGGGGATGTTCTCAAAAAGAGATCGGGTTGGAAGTAGGCGGCATCAAGAAATTAGATATTAACCTTAACAAAAGGAGTATTTCAATGCCAGATCAAAAAATACCCAGTAGGCATTATCACAAACTATCCGAGCTTTTTCCAGAGGTTATGTCCGCTCTGGAGAACCTCGGTTCAACCATCCGACGCGTGGGCCCTATAGATGAGAAGACAATTGATCTGATTCAACTGGCAGCCGCTGCAGCAGTCCAATCAGAAGGTTCGGTTCATTCTCATACTCGTAGAGCGCTTCAGGCGGGTGTCACAAAAGAAGAAATTTATCATACCCTTATACTCCTTATTTCGATCCTTGGATTCCCCAGGGTCTCAGCTGCAATCTCCTGGAGCCAGGACGTCATAGACAAAGAAGATAAAAAATAGGAGTGATGGGAATAGGAAGGCCAAGGGTCTTATCATGACCTTAGAACTTGAAAGCTTTGAACTGCTATACGAATCTTTGAAGCAGCTGGATGAAGGATTCCGCAATTTACCTGAATTTACTCCAAAAGTTGACTTAGAAAGGATGCAGCGGGTATTAGGAGAAGTCGCAGAGCGCATGCGAGATAACTACCCATACCCGCATCCGTTGTATGCCGGTCAGATGCTCAAACCACCGCACCCGGTTGCACGCTTGGCATACGCTCTGGCTATGTGGATCAACCCGAACAATCATGCGTTGGACGGGGGGCGTGCCAGTTCTGCAATGGAAAAGGAGGTCGTTGCTCAAATTGCCCATATGTATGGCTGGAAAGACCATCTCGGGCATCTTTGCGGAGGAGGAACCATGGCGAATATGGAGGCGCTTTGGGTTGCCGGCCGACTCCATCCGGGCCGGAAAATTGTTGCATCCAGCCAAGCGCACTATACGCACCGTCGTATTTCTGATGTTCTGAAACTCGATTTCGCATCCGTCCCCGTTGACACCCGTGCAAGGATAGACCTTAACGCGTTGGAAAAAATCCTCCGTCAGGGCGACGTCGGTACTGTGGTGGCAACCCTTGGAACGACCGGATGCGGCTCGGTCGATCCCCTACATAAAATCCTTGATCTCCAACAACATTA
>JBARSG010000684.1:0-3095 GCA_049644625.1 Desulfobacterales bacterium
AAGTATAACCCCCCAGACTATTTTAGTGACTATTTTGTTTTTATCCATGGCTTTGATTACCCTGTAAGTGTTCAAAGGTTCACAGGTTAAGGGTTAATAACCTATCGAATGCTTGAATGCTGGGATATTGGATGTCAGGGCGGAAATGAACCATTTAAATTGTAAAAAACTCCTTCAAACCCATCATTCCATTACTCCATTATTCCATTATTCCAATTGGGGCGAAGCCCCTGCTCATCTGTTATCCGCCCAGATAATGCTCCTTGACCTTGGGATTGTCCAAAAGCTCGGCGGCCAACCCCTCTAAAACGATTTCACCTCTCTCCATCACGTAGGAGTGATGGGCCACTTTCAGGGCGGCCCTGGCATTCTGTTCCACCAGCAGAACCGTAGTGCCTGCTTGGTTGAGCTGTTTAACCACATTAAAAATTTCCCGGACGATTAACGGGGCGATGCCCATGGACGGTTCGTCCAAAAGCAAAAGCTCGGGACGTCCCATCAGGGCACGGCCGATGGCCAGCATCTGCTGCTCACCGCCGGAAAGGGTGCCGGCGATCTGTTTGGAGCGTTTTTCCAGGATCGGGAACATCTCATACACACGCGCTATTCTCTCTTTGATCTCAAGCCGGTTGCTCCGCTTGAAATAATGATAGGCCCCGAGATTGATATTATCCAAAACGGTCAGATGGGCAAAAAGCTGTCTGCCTTCGGGCACCTGTGAGATGCCCAATCCCACGATCCGGTTTGCCGGCATGCCGGCAATATTCCGATCCTTATAGAGAATACGGCCCGTGCTGTTTTTCATCAGCCCGGAGATAGACTTTAAAAGGGTGGACTTGCCCGCCCCGTTGGCGCCAATGATGGAAACCACCTTGCCCTCGGGAACCTGTATGGAAACCTCTTTAAGCACACGAATACTTCCATAAGAGGCGCTGAGTGAATCAATCGTTAGCATATTAGTACCTAAGTTATAAATTTTGTGCTTTTTATGGCAAAAATTTTTAATTAGTATAATTTCTTTATTGTGAATAATTGAATATTTTCGATTGAAGATTGAATATTTAAGGAATTCTTCCAGTTCTTATAATTTTCAATATCAAAATGGTAGAGCGAAGCGACTTCCTTAAATAGTCAATTGTCAATATTCAATTTTCAATCCCTTTTTGTTCCGGCTTGTCCGGGTTAGGTCTCTCCTCCCAGATATGCTTCAATAACCCTGGGGCTGTTCCGGATTTCTTCAGGCGGCCCCTCGGCGATCTTCCGGCCATAGTTGAGCACCAAAATCTCATCCGAGATATTCATCACCACCTTCATATCATGTTCCACCAGTAAAACGGTAATCCCTTTTGCATTGATGGCCTTGATCAAAGAAGATGCCACATGGGTCTCTGTCTCATTCAGACCGGCCGCGGGTTCGTCCAGACAGATCAGTTCCGGCTCACTGGCCAGCGCCCGCCCGATCTCCAGTAATTTCTGTTCGCCCAGCGGCAGGCTGTCCGCCGGATCTTTGAATTTATGGGAAAGCCCGATAAATTTCAAAATTTTCAATGCAGTTTCGCTGATCCGTTTTTCTTTGCGTCTGGACTGGGGCAGAACAAACCCCGAAGCCATAAAGGAGGTTCGAATCCGGGTATAACAACCCAGCATGACATTTTCCAAAACCGTCATGTTTCCGAACAGCTCAACGGTCTGGAAGGTCCGTGAAATCCCCCGGTCCGCAATCTTGTGTGCCTTGAGATGCTGGATGGGACGGCCGTTGAACGTGACCGTTCCCTGTGTTGGCGGAAAAGATCCGGTAATCACATTAAACAGGGTGGTCTTGCCCGCGCCGTTGGGGCCGATAATCGCCTTAATCATTCCCCTCCGGACCTTAAAATTAAGGTCGCTGAGCGCCATTAGCCCACCAAAGGTCATGACCACCCCTTGCAGCTCGAGAACGTTTTCCGCCATACCTCCGCTCATCGGACACCTATCTCCTGAACCAGCCTTTTACAATCCCCGGCACCCCTGCCAGACCCTCCGGCAATAAAACCGTGACAAAGAGGAGTATGGCGCCATATACGATGACCTCAAATTCCTCAAAATACTGCAGCCATTCATTACTCAAAAAAGTGATCAGACCGGTTCCCACGATCGCACCCCAGATATTATGCATTCCGCCCAATGCGATCATGATCAGAAGTTTTATGGAAAAGAAAAGGTCAAACGTCGCGGGATTGACAAAATTAAGATAATGGGCATAAAAGCTTCCGGCCAAAGATGCCAGAACCGCCGAGTACACAAAAACCAGTATTTTGAACTGGGAAACATCCACCCCCATGGCACCGGCCGCCAATTCACTGGCATGGATCGCCCTTAAGGCCCGGCCGGTACCGGATTGAATGACGTTAACGGTAAAGATAAACGCCGCGATAACAAACCCCCAGACAAGGTAGTAATAGCGTTCCACGGAATCAAACTCAAAGCCAAACAGACTTAACCCCGGGATGCCGGGCATGCCGTCCGGGCCGCCGGTCCATTGGGTCTCTTCGTTGAAGATGATAAAAATGATGATTCCAAAGGCAAGGGTTGCCATGGCCAGATAATGGCCCTTTAATTTGAGGGAGGGAGTACCCACCAAAGCGGCCACTACCGCGGTAACCGCCATACCAATCCCCATGCAGGCCCAGGGGTTCATGCCGTAATTGGTGGTCAGGATGCCCGATATATAGGCGCCGATACCAAAAAACGCCGCATGCCCGATGGAGATCTGTCCGGCATATCCCATGAGAAGGCTGAGACCGATGGTAATCAGACAATAAATACCCGCAAATACCATAATGTCGGGATAGTGCTCTATTGCGGGAATCTGGCGGGCCGTCCATGGAAAAACAAGGATAAACAGAGCAAACACGGCGATGGGGAGTTTGGCGATTCGTAACATGCCTAAAACCTTTTGATCCTGCTGATCTCTATGCTGCCCATAAGTCCGCTGGGTTTAAAGAATAAGATAACCAAAAGCACAATCAAAGCAAACGCATCTTTGTATCCCGAGCTAACCAGACCCGCTCCAAAGGATTCGATGCTTCCCATGATCAGCCCCCCCAGGATAGCAC
>JBARSG010000685.1:0-1619 GCA_049644625.1 Desulfobacterales bacterium
ACTATACAATTGGTGCATTCGTCAGGAACTTCTTCTTAAAAACCCATGTATCAACATTCAAAAATATCCAGAAAAACCTAAAGTAAAATACGTTCCACCTGAAGAGGATATAAAAAAGGTTATTATGGCTGCCGATCCTGATGATATGGACTTAATTCAAATAATATACAATACAGCCGGGCGCGTCTCAGAAATATTAAATTTAAAATGGGAAGATATAAATTTTGAGCATAACTGGATTCGGCTTTGGACACGCAAACGGAGAGGTGGAGAACTTCAAGAAGACAAACTCCCTATAAGTAGTGAATTATATAGAATTCTGCAACGCAGATGGGGCAAGCGGGATAAATCAACTCCCTATGTTTTTCATAATGAAGACGGAACCAAATTCACGTATTACCAAAAAGGGCACACTATAAAAAAGGCTTGCGAAAAAGCCAATGTAAAATCTTTCGGATTCCATGCAATTCGTCACCACGTTGCTTCGATCTTGGCGGATTACGGAAAGGCTAGCATTAGTCAGGTCCAAAAATTTCTTCGCCATCGCAGAAGCACCACTACAGACAATTACATCAAGACACTCGATCCTGAGTTAAAACAAGTTGCAAAAATACTTGATAGACAGCGTCACACTGAAGAAAAAACGAAAAGGGTACGATAGGGGGTACGATTTGACTATTTTCTCAATAAATAGCCGACTTCGGCAGGCTCCAAAATCGGCTAAGTTATTGTTTTTTGGCGGAGAGAGAGGGATTCGAACCCTCGGAGGAGCTTTCACCCCTCACTCGCTTAGCAGGCGAGCGCCTTCAGCCGACTCGGCCATCTCTCCGATTACAGTTAAATGGCGGAGGGAGTAGGATTCGAACCCACGGAGCTGTTACACTCAACGGTTTTCAAGACCGCCGCTTTCGACCACTCAGCCATCCCTCCGTGCAAGTTGAATTTTAAATTATCATTTTGCGTATTACAGGTCAATATTTTTGTTATTGTTAGTTGACATGACCTGTTTTTTATGATTTCCGACGAAATATTAGGCACTAAATGTTTGAATTCAACTTTTTGCAAATGGATCAAAGATTAATTGTATAAGGAAAATCGACCATGAAACAAAAATATTTGATTTTAAAAAACGATGAAAAAACCAGGCTTATAATTAGAGAATTTGCCGAGTTGGATAAAGAAATTTTTTCATTCCTCTGTGAGGAAACATTTGACCATGAGTCTGTCACATCAGCAATTGCGATAGGGGAAGATGCCCTTATCGCAACATTGAGAACGAAAAACCTGTTTCCGATCGGTATATACGCAAAAGAAATAGCTGCAGCAGTAACAGAAATGTATGAATCCGGAAGTGATCAATCCGTTGAGCTGGTTTTTGATGACCATGACCTTATGAAGAAAGAACAGGAAGAGCCGTCGGTTGACGATGACATTGAAGACGAAGTTGTCGAAATTGATGAACTGCTTGAAGAAGATACCCCTTTACCGGATTATGATAACAAAAACGAAATAGAAAATATTACGTATTCTTTAAAAATCGATAACGAGTCATCGAATGACGAAAATGATGCTTAGAACAAAATTTTCATAAAACAATTTTCTGATCGATAGTTTAGGAT
>JBARSG010000686.1:0-2398 GCA_049644625.1 Desulfobacterales bacterium
CAAAGATGATTACCCAGACGCCTAAAATGAAAATGACCATACCGATTCCTGAAAAGATTACAACGCCGGATAAGGTTACAACGCCGATCGGTACCCTGGAATTCTTCGACGGTATCCCCGTTGGAAACACTAAAGAAAAAGTCTACGACTACATGGATCGTGCCCGCGCGGTTCAGATATACGTTGATATGATGCCTGCGGTATCCACCTACAGTCTGCTCCAGGGAAGCCGGGACATGGGTATGGGAAAAAGCCACCAGGTCGTGCTCTAGGAGCAGTTGGGTGATTCCAAGTCGCAGGTGCTAACCTATAACAACACCTCACTCTATACGTGGAGCTTTCTCGATCTCGAAAAAGACGGTCCGACGGTAATCGAACTCCCGCCCGATGTGCTTGGCATCCTTGATGATGGTGATATGCGTTATCTCAGCGACATGGGGGCGGCCGGTCCGGATAAGGGCAAAGGCGGCAAGTATCTGGTGCTGCCTCCGGGTTACAAGGGCCAGGTGCCAAAGGGTTATTTTGTCGTCAAATCCACCAGCTATGTGGTGTGGAATTTCATGCGCGGTTATGTCAGGGGGAGTGTGACCAACCCTGCCGACGTCAAGAAGTCGGCCGACAACATCAAGAACAACCTGAAAGTCTATCCGTTGACGAAGAAGGATAATCCGCCGAAGATGATGTTCAAGAACATGACGGGCGTATATTACAATACGATTCCGCCGAACGATTTCAGCTATTTTGAACGACTCAATGAAATTATCCAAAAAGAACCGATCGATTTTATCGACCCTGAAATTCGTGGAATGATTGCCACACTTGGAATCATTAAAGGTAAACCATTTAAGCCGGATACTCGAATGAAAAAATTTCTAACCGAAGCAGTTGATATTGGTAATGCCTACGCACGCGCCAATACGGTTTATCCACGCGATCCCGGACATTATTTTTATCCAGAGACAGACAGTGAGTGGGTCATGGCATTTCCTGACAAAGATGCATTCTTTCTAAAAGATGGAATCCGTCGAATAGATGCTCGACTTTGGATGCATTATAACGCTGTATGTGTAACTCCGGCTATGGCAGGTATTAAACCTGGTGTTGGTTCGGACTACGGTATTGCCGGGTTAGATTCGAAACACCAGCCTTTGGATGGCGCAAAAACATACAAACTAAACCTGCCGCCTAATGTTCCGGTAAAAGATAATTGGTCAGTTACTATTTATGATCCGCAGACCCGAAGCATGCTCCAGACCGATCAACCGGCCGCCGGAGTGAACAGCCTGAGCGGGGAGGTAAAGGCCAATGCGGATAAATCATTCGACATCTACTTTGCTCCCAAAGCGCCGAAGGGCAAGGAGAGCAACTGGATCCAGACCATCCCCGGCAAGAGCTGGTTCATTATCCTGCGGATGTACGGGCCGCTTGAGCCATGGCTCAACAAGACCTGGCGTCCGAGTGAACTGGTGTTGGTTAAGTAGCGATAAAGGTTAAAATAAGGTTTCAGGTTTCAGGTGTCAGGGTTTCCCGATCCGCTTCACTTCAGAGGGGATCTTTGACAGGTGTTCTTGCCCTTTTCTTTCCTGACACCTGAAACCCGGAACTATAAACAACAAGGGGAAAACAAAATGAAAGTTATAAAGCGCTTCACGTTCGCTCTATCCTTACTGATGGCCACCAGCCTGACGACCATCGCCTGGGCACAATCTGCTGCCATGCCAAACGGCGTAAAGTATGGCAAACCCCCGGCAGGTTCAAAATTATCCGTTAAAAATCTTGAAGAGCAGGTAACGTACCATCGTGCTTTTGAAGCAGTGATCTGGTCAATGCCTGCTATGTGTAAATACGGTATGCGCAGGGCTTCCATTGAAATTGGTGCCGGCAACAATGTGATAATGGCCTGGTCAGCAGGCGCAACACCATTGTTGGAAACCCTTACGCCAAATAATGTTACACCCTACGTAACATCCACAACCGATTTACGCAAAGGACCTGTGGTGCTTGAAGTACCCAAAGCCACTGATAAAGCCAATCTTTTTGGTCAAATTGCTGATAACTGGTACATCACAATTGCAGATATCGGCCCCATTGGTGTTGACAAGGGAAAAGGAGGGAAAATACTGCTGGTTCCACCGGGATATACCGGTAATATTCCATCTGGCTACATCGTGGTGAAGAGTCCCAGTTATGTGCTGGATTTTGCTTTTCGATCAATACCAACACCTGCAGGTTCACCAGAAGACGCATATGCTCTTAGCAAAAGCATCAAAATGTACTACCTTTCTGAATTGCCCAATCCAAAACCAACAAAGATCATCGACCCCCTTCATACCCGATGGTCCACCTTATCAAAATATGATGAGGGCTGGTTCGAAGACCTTCAAAAGATTATTGATGC
>JBARSG010000687.1:0-1784 GCA_049644625.1 Desulfobacterales bacterium
TCTATAATAAAATTATCCATTTTTTAAAACATCTATAATCCCTTTACATTGATTTAAGTCAAAAATTGATGATAGCTCATGTGGAATTAATAAAAAACAGGAAAATAGCGTATTTAAAATTGACATAACTATAGTTTTTGTTGTATAGAAAAGCATATAAAAAGAAGTTGCAAAAAACCAACTATACAAGAGGTGTTTCGTGAAAAATGTTCGAATCAGTTTTGATGAGGATCTTCTTAATGAGGTTAACAGCATGGTTGCATCAACACGCCTGTCGCGTTCTGCAATAGTACGGGAAGCCCTCAGGCGTTGGATTAGAGAAAGAGAAATAGAAAGATTTGAAGATGAGTGGATCAGGAAACTTAAAGAAAATCCTGATGATACACAAGAAGCCAAAGCCTGGATAAAAATCGAACAGTGGGGTGATTGATGAATCGTGGTGATATATGGATGATCGACCTTGGAGGAAGTATTGGTTTACGCCCGGTGGTTATTCTTTCAAGACAAAATGTTTTGAAACATCTAAATAAGATCATAGTTGCAGAAATAACAACACAGGGTAAAGGTTATCCCACCGAGGTGTTTATAAATCAAAAGGCAAATTTGCCAAAGCCTTCATTTGTTCAGGCAGATAATATTCATACCATACCAAAAAACAGGCTGGAAAAATGCCTTGGCACTTTAGATTCCGTAACGATGAAAGAAGTATCCCAAAAAGTAATAATGGCCATGGAACTGGAAAGCTGCCTCTATCAGAATCAGCCGGAATCCAAATCTCTCAGCATATAGCCGACACCCGGAATTGTTATGATATATTGGGGCTGCTCAGAGTTTTTTTCCAGTTTGGCTCTTAGGTGCTGGACAAGAATATGGAAGCTATCTATAATTAAAGGATTAAAAACAACAAGATCGAGGAAATGAGTACGGTTATGCGTTCAGCACCATATTAAAACTTTAGAGACTGATCTCCTGTAAAAAGGACAACCTTTTACTTCCCTTCTTACCCAAAAAGTCCCCGCTTTTTAGCGGGGACTTTTTTTATATTTCCCTAAACCCCCAGTAAGGATATTCCAGGCTGTATTCGGCGACCTTTCCGGGGCTGTTTTCTCTGCTTGCCGCCAGCCAGAGTGTACTTTTTCGCTCTGCCGTGGAAATGGGGTCCAGAAGGTCCCAGTCCGGCATGAGAATCATTGCGTTGTCCGCACTGTATTCAATATCTCCTGATTCTTTAAATGAACCCAGATCCGACTTTTCGCTGTAGCTTCCACCCTCACCCCTCGACAATTCTGAAACAACGAAAAAAGAAACATTCTGTTCATCGCGAATCGACTCCATATGCCTGAGCCAGGAATCAATACCTGTTCTTCTGTCTGAAAGATCCTGGAAAGGAAGTTTATGGAGACTATCGACAACGACAACGGTATAATCACTGCGGGTTTCGTGCTAGATAAAATCGATTTGGCGGCGCATGATATCCGGGTTCAGCTTTCTGTCGGTAACGACACGAAAATAGCTAAGCATTTCTTTAAAGGTTTTCCGGGCGGCCATAAGCTTTTTTGCTATATTTCCGTCCGGATTTTCCATCCTGATTTCTTTTCCGGAAAGCCTGCTCAGACGACACAGAGTTCTGGTGTATATTGTCTGGCGACCGTTTTCAAAATCATAATAGATAACCGGATTTTTTCTCCTGGCCATTTCCGTGGAAACCTGCATGAAAAAGCAAGATTTTCCGGCTTTTGGGGGGCCTCCCATGATATTAATTCCGCGAATACCGCTAAGGGACC
>JBARSG010000688.1:0-1540 GCA_049644625.1 Desulfobacterales bacterium
CCTCAAAGGTCAACAATACCAATCATAATCATTAGCAGAACCACTATATCTGGAGTTTCGAGATCCAGCTACAAATCTGAGATAACTGCAATGACGTCACACTATCAAGTGCCTGATTTTTCGGTGATAATATAACACCATATCACCAAACGATAGTTGTCTCGATTCTTCTATCTATATTTAAACATCCGAATTTGTGATATGGTCAAAAAGTGGAAAAGAGGTTAGCGGTGATATGTAATGGTGATCACACGGATCTGACCTGCTTCATTTCTTGTGCTTACTCCAACATACATGGAAATAAGCTAATCCTTTGGTCACTGCTGCAGATCACACCCCCCCACACTCTTGCGATAAGAGAATAAAATCTCAGGCAAGGGGACCATTGGGAATACTTTTCTCATTAGTAGTATTTTTGCTATCGCCGTTGACCCGGCAAAAGTCGTTACAGTTTATAAGACGAGCAAGATGGAAAAATATTGGAAGAAGCCATGAAAATAACCTATGACCCCGAAGTTGATGTCCTACGCATCATTTTTAGGAACGTACCGATAGCTGAAAAAGCCAACGAATTAATCGTATTCTTGTAGTCGAGCGAGATCGGCCTTGTCCTGGGGGCGATTGGAGATCTTTTTGGATTTGATTAAATTTTCCCGATCTATGAAATTCACGGTTTGTCGGCCATAAGACCCTTGGACACGGTTTTGCCAGATCTCGTTAAAGTCCAAGCCTTGAATCGATGTAATGATGTCGATACGTACCGGTTCATATCCAAGCTGGATAATATTTCCCCCGGTGGAAAAGTCTTCGGCATTCAAGTTTAACGAGCTGAATCCAAACTCATCTAAAGCCAACAATAATTTTTCGGCATTTTCGGTGCTGGCTTGAACCCAGATATCAATGTCTTTCGTATATCGGGGCTCGGCATGAAACGCCAAAGCAAAGGCGCCGACAATGCAATACTTGACGTCATGCTTGTTTAATAATTCTAAAAACTCTTCGTAATCTTTTTCTGTTTCCACGAAAGTTTATCCCGGATGATTTAAAAAACGCTTCACGAAGAACTTGAACAGTTTCAAGGCGTTGGGAGGCAGAGAATTTTTTGTAATACTCTTTTTCAAAACGCCGGGCATCATCAAAAGAGCCTGCTTTGTTTACCCATATTTCTTTCATAACCTTTTCATAACATTAAATAATTTAAAAATCAACACTCACCTGTCAGTATTTAAAACTGTAAAAAATAAAGGCCCTTCATTTTGCACATAGGTAAAAGCTTTTCGAATAAATCTGCAGCAAAGAATAAGCTATCAGGAGCATGGTGTCAATAACAGCATATGTAGTGCCTGAACGAAAACTGTCTTTTCCGCCAATATCTACGCCTGCCCTGTGAAATGCATAGCCTATTTCTCTGGGGTCAGACTCAAATTTTAATCCTCGAAATACTACCAGTATTACTGTGGTTAAAATTTTCGTCTTCCTTGATCTTAACAAAAAATCCTAGTTTTCGTTCGGGCACTAAATAACAAAAGTGAATTATTAT
>JBARSG010000689.1:0-2959 GCA_049644625.1 Desulfobacterales bacterium
AAAATTGAAGCCATAAAATCTTTACGATTTAGCTTTGAAATCTTCAATCCAAGACCTGTACTATCTGCTATTTATGTTAACGCTGTAAAATTCTTTAATGCAGCAGATACGTGACACGTATCCCAAAAACCAATCCACTGATTATGAAAACTGTATTACGGTCACACAACACAATATATTGTAAAAGTGTAAATTTTCAATTTTTACCAGACAAATGTCCGTAGGATCTCTCTTCAAGGATCGCCCGCTCTCTTTCACTAAGCTTTTCAAGGAGTTATTAAGAAGATCTTTTGATAGTAGTTTTAGATCGCTTTCAGGGTTTTAGAGAAAAACCAAGAATAGGAACAAAAGGTGAGTTTTCAATCAGCTTTTGCCGAATTGCATTGAAATTCATACTTCAAAAAAGGCATATTCAGGTTTTTTTTAAAGATACCCGCAGGAAAAACTACCAAAATATGTTCCTTGCGGCTATCGTGTAAGACTGAAAAGATGGACTGAACGGCCTGGCGGGGAAATATTTCATCAACGATTTATTCTTAGCGACATTGGCGGTGTCGAAGTCGATCCCGGCCTTGATGATGGCCAAGAAGGTGAGGGTTTTAAAGTGATGTTGCTTAAAAGAAAAATGTTTGAAAAGCAGTGGGCTGACCACATAGCTACCCCTGCATTTGATTTGGCAGAAGATCCAGTTAAAATAGTTGGTGAAGCATGAAAATTTTCCCTTAATCTGCGTACCATTTATAATAAACTTCAAAAACCTTTTTAATTCCTAATTCAGACAAATCGGGACCAAGTAGGGACTAAGCAGGGGCTATATAAGCACCAAGTAAGCACCAAGCAGAGTCGAGGCAGAGTCAAGGGCAGAGTCACGGCAGAGTTGGGTCGGATTGACGACAATTGATGTGATTCTCGGCACATTATTTTTCTTGACGAAGGGCAATGGGTAGTCCGCTATCAGCAATATAAATGCACTCTTCCGGCTTGTGACATTGTCGGCTGGCCTTTTGTCATCAGCAACTGATTCTCAACGAGCCTTTCTTCCGATATTTCCATCCGATTCAGGCTACTTCATGGATGCTTCCAAGCGGCATAACTGTTATTTTGTCATCAACAGGATACCGGTGCCGGCCCGGATAGATAACCCATAAGTGGTCGAGTTTCAGATCATTCAGGGCAACCCGCATTGATTTGCGGACACTCGGCGCTTCGTTGAATTTTATTTCAAACCCGTACCGTTGGCCCCGGTGAAGAAAAAAGAGATCGATTTCGGCGCCGCTATGTGTCGCCCAGAAATATGCGCCCTTTGGCCTGAAGCTGTTAAGAATCTGTTCTACCGCAAAACCTTCCCACGAGGCTCCCAGGCGCGGATGCCCCATAAGCTGTCGATAATCATTCAAATCCAACAAACTGTGTAACAGTCCGGAATCACGAAGGTAAATTTTAGGGGCTTTGACCTGGCGTTTTCGAATGTTCTCATGCCATGGTTGAAGTTGCCTCACCATGTAGGTTCCTGTCAAAATATCGAGGTAAGAACGAACGGTCTTGCCGGTAACGCCCATGGACCTGGCGATCTCCGATGCATTCCATATCTGGCCGTGATAATGAGCCAGCATGGTCCAAAAACGCCGCATAGCGGCAGCGGGGATCGTTATGCCCAACTGCGGTATATCGCGCTCTAAAAAGGTCCGGATAAAACCTTCGCGCCAGGCCAGGCTGTCTGCGTCCGAATCGGCCAGAAAAGATCTGGGAAATCCGCCGCGAACCCATAGCTTCTCGACGACGTCCTCCCCTGTTTCCAGCAGGTCGAAGCCGGAAAGCTCGACAAATTCAACCCGCCCTGCCAGTGATTCGGATACGTTTTTGACCAGGTAAGGCGATGCGCTTCCGAGAATAAGGAAACGGCAGGGCGTGTCGGACCGGTCAGCCAGAACACGCAACGTTCTGAACAGTTCGGGAAGCACCTGGATTTCATCGAGTATCACCAGGCATTGCAGTGGTCCCAGAACCAGTTCAGGATTCTGAAGGCGCTTTAAATCCGGCTGAGATTCCAGATCGAAATAAGCGGCGTCTTTCCCCAGCCCAAAAATACGCGCCAGAGTGGTTTTACCACATTGTCGAGGACCCAGCAGTGCCGTTACCGGCGAGCGCCCGACGGCAATGCCAAGTTGATCAAAATACCGCGGTCTTGGAATCATGAAAAACTATTATCATTGAAAATTGGGAGTGTCAATCCTAATTTTCAATCTTATCCCGACGTATTCAGTTAACGGAGTACCCGGTGGATGCGACGGCCCCCCTCATCGTCGGACACAAACAAGGTGATTCCGCGGTTGATAACAGTTATCTCGACCCTGTCGTCGGTCAGAACCCTTTATTCTTAAAAACGATTATGTTATACAACCGCAATATCAAACATCGTCTGAGGAATCCAAACCGTCCAGTTCGTTGTTTTTGGCCTTTTCCCAGAGAAAATGGAGATGCTCGCGGTTTGCGGACCTGAACAGCTTAAGGGCTTGGTCTTTCATCGTTTTTTTCCTTTGTTATGATAATTTGGGTGCATTATGCCGCGTACGGTTATGGCCTGCCCCCGGTCACGTTGTTTCTTGACCTGTTCACGATCGTCCTGGTTGCTTAACCAGAATTTTTTCCGTTTCCGGCGAGCGCGGCCCCAGGCTTTTTCCATAACCATAGCGGTCATGCGATCTGAAGAGATATTCTCGGTCTTTCGCCTTTTTCCAGTGCATGCCGCCCTTGTAGGATCGATTCTTATGAAGTGCGGCGGCAAAGGCATCGTATAGCTGAACAGCATTAATGAAAATACGCCGTTGGTTGTCATTCATCTCTCTGTAAAACATGATGTTTTCCTTCAGAACATAGATGATTATATATCGAAGGAAAACACGGTTATTGTCAAGCACTTAATGTCCGATGGGGACTTCCGTGCTGAGTGTGCTTTAAT
>JBARSG010000690.1:0-2306 GCA_049644625.1 Desulfobacterales bacterium
GGCGAGAGTCTTGTGGTCAGCACGTGGCAATCCATGGAAAACTGGAGGGAATGGGTTGTTAACGACATAAGAAAAGGAACACAGGAAAAAATTGATCATTTGCTTGGGGAAAAGACCGAGTACGAGATCTATTCATATGATTAAGCTGCGCATTTTGAAGTAAATGAACGGTCTAATTAACAGTAGAACACTTCAGTTATAAAAATGCGTCCTGTCACGATAACGTTTCTAATTTTTTGAAATAAAAGGTTTCTTTCTTTTTTTTTCAAAAAGAAGTGTTGTTTGACCTGATTGATCAACTGCTATTTATTCATCAATCAGGTTGATGTGGAGAGATGAAAGGAATTTGATAATGGGTATTATTGAAGATAAAATTAAGGATCTAAAAGAACGGGAAGCAAAGATCCTGCAGATGGGTGGCGAAAAAGCGGTTGCCAAACAAAAAGAGAAAGGCAAACTAACCGCCCGGGAGCGGCTTGGTATTTTTTTCGATCCCGGCACATTTCGGGAGCTCGACATGTTCGTTACTCACCGGTGTGTGAATTTTGGCATGGAAAAGGTTGATATTACATCAGACGGTGTCATCACCGGCCATGGTCTTGTGGACGGAAGGCCGGTATTTGCCTTTGCCCAGGATTTTACGGCCAGGGCCGGCAGTCTTGGCGAGATGCATTCAAAAAAGATTTGCAAAATCATGGATATGGCGTTAAAAGCCGGCGTGCCGTTTGTGGGTATGAATGATTCCGGCGGTGCCAGGATTCAGGAAGGTGTTGATTCCCTTTCCGGATACGGGCAGATTTTTTACCGCAATTCCATGTCTTCGGGTGTCATTCCCCAGATTGCAGCAATAATGGGGCCCACGGCCGGGGGGGCTGTGTATTCGCCGGCCATGCAAGACTGGGTTTTCATGGTAAAAGGGAGCAGCTACATGTTTATTACCGGTCCGGATGTTATCAAGGCTGTGACCGGCGAGGAGATCACTTTTGAGGAGCTTGGGGGCGCCATGGCCCACAACGAAAAGAGCGGCGTGGCACATTTTGCCTGTGAAAACGATGAAGACGCTGTCAACCGGATCAAAAAACTTTTGTCTTATCTGCCGTCAAACAACATGGAAGATCCGCCTGTGGTTAATACCGGTGATGATCCCCGGCGAACGGACCCTGCCCTTGACGCCATTATTCCGGACAATCCCAACCAATCTTATGACATGAAGGGCGTTATCCGTTCAATTGTGGATAACGGAGATATTTTTGAGCCCCATGAATACTTTGCCCGGAATATTATCGTCTGTTTTGCCAGACTGAACGGAAGAAGTATCGGTATTATTGCCAATCAGCCCCAGGTTTTGGCCGGATGTCTGGACATTGACGCTTCGGACAAGGCCACCCGGTTTATCCGTTTTTGTGATGCCTTTAACATTCCCATGCTGACCATAGCAGATGTGCCCGGCTATCTTCCCGGGAGCCATCAGGAGTGGGGCGGCATTATCCGTCACGGCGCAAAACTTTTGTGGTGCTATTCGGAAGCAACGGTTCCGAAATTGCTTCTGGTTACCCGAAAGGACTACGGAGGGTCTTATCTTGCCATGTGTTCAAAAGACCTGGGCGCTGACATGGCGTTTGCCTGGCCCAGTTCGGAAATTGCGGTTATGGGCGCTGCGGGGGCATGCAATGTGATTCATCGAAGGGAGATCAAAGCGGCTGATGATCCTGAGGCCAAGCGCCGGGAAAAAGTCAAAGAATATGAGGATCTTTTTTCAAATCCTTACTGTGCGGCCAGCCGGGGTTTTGTGGATGCCGTGATTGTTCCGAGTGAGACCCGTCCGCGCCTGATCGATGCGTTGGAAATCATGTGCAGCAAGCGGGAGGTGAGTCCTCCCAAGAAACACGGAAATATACCGATGTGATTTATTATTGAATATTGAAGATTGACTATTTAATGTTTAGAAACACCTTGTTTGATTATTCAATTTTTAATAGTAAATGGTCAATTTTAAATGGTGAAACAATGGAAAACACAAAGAAGATATCGGCCGCAATATCTGTGGTGATGAATTATATCAAAACAGAGGAAGAAGCGATCTGTATACAGTCTCTGGCTCTGGCTGCGCCTGAGATTGAGAAGGCTCAAGCTGCCTATGCTGCGGCTATGGCGCCGGTAAAACTGTGGGGAATGAGCGGCCGGCAGGCCCAGATGCGGATGCGAAATATGATGCAGATGAGAACCTTTAAATAATTGAAAATTGAAAAATTGAAGATTGAAGTCCCAATACTCCATCTTCAATTAAAAAGAGGAGACAATTAAAA
>JBARSG010000691.1:0-2140 GCA_049644625.1 Desulfobacterales bacterium
GCATAATGCCACTTGGTTCAAAAACGAGCATGGCCTATCCTTTTTATCATATGCGAACCGAACCGTTCTGGCAGTTGATCCCAAATGAAGGTTATAAAGATCAATCCGGTTTGACGGTCAGTTCAATGGTCAAGCTCAGGGAAATTTATTCCGGAACTGAAATGGATAATGAACTTTTTCAGTTGATGTGCAACCCGGAAACGCGGGAGCAATTACGGGCGGCTCTGATTGAAACCTATTTCGCTTCTGAGATTCGTGTGAAGGTTTTAGAGCAGGGCCATTTAAATTATGCTGCTTATCGATACAGCGAAAAACTGCTTAAAGTGGCTGAATGGAAAAAAGATTTCGGAAAAGCAAAGGAGGAATCCGAGTGGCAGAAAAAGATAAGAGACAGTGGGTTCCGCAGAACCATTGTCACCCTGTACCGGCACCGCTGCGCCCTGTGCGGCATTCGCATGCTCACCCCCGAAGGCCACACCATTGTCGATGCCGCCCACGTAAAGCCTTGGAAAGACAGCTTTGACGACCGGCCTACCAACGGAATGGCGCTTTGTAAGCTCTGTCACTGGTCTTTTGATAAAGGACTCATGAGTGTCGGTAAAAAATACGAGGTATTGGTTTCAAAACGAGTTGTTGTGGAGAAAAACTATCCCGGGCATATTCTTACGTTGACTGATCGCCCCATTTTCAGGCCGGAAAAAGAAAGTTTCTGGCCGGCCCAGGATAATTTAAACTGGCACAGACGAAATACCTTCCACAAATGAAAATTAAAAAGGCAACTGATGAGCAAATATGCCATTGTATATGACGAAAAGTTAAAAGAGTACGATCTCGGTCATGTGCTAAAACAAGACAGATATCAAGTTTTCGTTAACCTTTTTAAACAAAAATTAGGCCATCATTCTGATTTCGAAATGGTTTCTCCTTCTTATGCTACAGAAAGTGATCTTAAACTCATACACACCGAAGATTATATTCGACGAATTGAGAAGTGTGAAAGCAAAGATCCTCACGATACCCCACTTTCTCCCGGCTTCGTGAGGGGCACAAAGCTTTTGGCGGGTGCCGGCAAACTTGCAGGTGAACTGGTTCAATCCGGAAAATACGAAAAATCATTTGTTGTCGGAGGAGGGGTGCAACATGCCACCCGGAATCATGAAAAAGGCTTTGGGGTTTTCAGCGATGTGGGGATCTGTGCTGAAAACTTAATGAGAAACTTTGGTGTAAAGAGGATCTTGATTATAGATACGGATGCGCATGCGGGAGATGGTATATATGACATTTTTTCAACGGACTCACGGGTTTTATTTATATCCATTCACCAGGACCCCCTGACGCTTTACCCTGGAAAAGGGTTTGTGGATGAGATTGGGGAGGGTAGTGGCATGGGATATTCGGTGAATATACCCATGCCCCCCGGATCCGGTGATCATGCCTATGAGTATGTGTTAAATGAGATTTTTATACCGATCGCCGAAGAATTTATCCCTGAAATTATATTGATGGTGGATGGAAGCGATCCTCACTTCACCGACAGGATAACGCAGATGGGATTGACGCTTCAAGGTATTAGATCCATAGGTTCTATTATTGGACACGTGGCTTCCAGGATATGTGACGGGAAACTTGTTGATTTCATTGGCTCTGGTTATAGCCATAGCCTACAGATTGTATCATCGGGATGGCTGGCTTCAATTGTCGGGGTTACCGGAATTCAAATGGAGTTAGAAGAACCGAATCGCATTTCACAGGATATAAAGCCAGATCAGGGATTAAAGGAAGCGGTGACTATCGTTAATAAAGTGAAGAGTAAATTATGTAATTATTGGAAATGTTTTGGTTAAGTAAAAGGGGACGGTCGTGCAAAAGGTGCTTGACGCTCGATATTCAATATGAGTGAACGGTGTCAAATCTTGAATAGGTACGAGGTCGCGAGACCGTTATCAAAAACAACGGGGTCAGGTCTTCATTCTTGACAGATTGAGCGTGATTGGGCTCAAATCCTGATCCTTGATTAAATGATATAGGATATAGGAGAAACAGCGGAGTCTGGTAACAGTTAAATAATCTTCGAATTAAACGTCATAAATCTTCATAAATCTTCAATTTTGAATAAATACAATGGTGCTAAAAAATTACC
>JBARSG010000692.1:0-9325 GCA_049644625.1 Desulfobacterales bacterium
ATGTGTGCATTCAGAAGAAGCGGCGGCGCCTGCCGAGTCCCTTTGAACTTGGCAATAAGGTTCCCGGTATTGCCGCCGATCTTATCCCCGGCGCCGTCAACAAATGTTTCTGCTCCCATTGACTCCAGTATCTTTTTAATCTCCATGGAAATTGTTTGTTCCTCTTTTGATACACTGTCAATTTCTACAAGAAATCTGAACGTCTCCGCCAACCTATCTCTGTTTACCATATGCCAACCTCTATCCGTCTATATAAATCAAGATCTAACCATTATCCAGCATCAAGCATCCAGTATCCAGTATCAGGCATCCAGTATCCAGTATCAGGTATCCAGTATCCAGCATCAGGCATCCAGTATCAAGCATCCAGTATCCAGTATCAGGCATTCCTTGATAGTTGCAGTCCACTTACCGCTCAAACGGATTGACAAAAATAGAAAAAATTATTATATGTGTATCTTAGATATAACATAACGGAAGTGCGCAGCTTGCTGGTGAGGCTCCCGGACTTCAAATCCGGTGTGGGGCGCTAAAACCGTCCCGGGTGGGTTCGATTCCCATGCACTTCCGCCATTTTAATTTATGATATCAATCAATTAACTCCATTTGGACCTCCCCATACCTACCACAAAACGACCACAAGTGCAACACATAAGCTCAAACATTAAAAATTCACACATAGGCATCTGCAAACACACAATTGTTCATTTTGGACTGCAGGCTTCAGGCTTCGCTGTGGGCCACCAAATACCTTTAATTTTTCCGTTTTGCAAATGAATGAATCAGCCTCGTGAGAAATTAAAGGGTTTTATGGTTTCATGAAGAATTTATCTTAGGAGTCAAAACACCATTTTCCTTTTTTAGTCGGTGCCTTAAGAGATTCTTCAAGCTGTTTTAAAAACCTAGCTCTGGGTATCTCTCTGGCCCCAAAACGGAGAAGATGCTCTGTTTTTAGTTGGCAGTCTATCATATCAAAGGATAATTTATTAAGATATTCAACGAGCGTAACAAGGGCTACGTTTGAAGCATTGCTGATTCGAGTGAACATCGATTCCCCGAAGAAACATCTTCCCAGAGAAACTCCGTATAGTCCTCCGGCCAGCTCCCCCTGGTACCAGGCTTCCACCGAATGTGCGAAACCCGATTCATGGAGCTTGCAGTAGGCATCAATCATATCTTCAACGATCCAGGTTCCTTGTTTATTCTCCAGCCGAATTTGGGCGCACTGGTTCATTACCCGAACAAACGCGGAATCCATGGTCACCGTAAAAACACCCTTTTTTACAATTTTTCTCAACGTTTTTGAGATCCTGATCTCACGAAGATACAGGACAAGACGAGGATCCGGTGACCACCACAAAATCGGTTCATCATCTGAAAACCACGGAAAAATGCCCATACGGTAGGCAAGGAGAAGACGCTCCCGGCTTAAATCACCGCCAATAGCCAGTAAACCTTCTCCGGAGGCAAGATGTGGAGGGGGGAATGCTATTTTATCTGTTAAAAGAAAAACAGCCACTCAATTACTCAACGACTGAATTTAAGGACTTCGCCCTAGTTGGAATGGCGAATTTTCGAGACATAAAATCAAAGGTCAGCTTGTCATTCACTTCATTAATAAAAACCTCTCCGCCTTTTTCAAGCCGCCCGAACAGAATCTCATCTGAAAGTATGTCTTTGATTTCGGTCTGGATCAACCGGGTCAGAGGTCTGGCGCCGTAACGGGGGTCATGACCGTTTCTTGCCAGCCATGTTCGTGCACCGGAAGAAAGAGTGATGGATACTTTTTTAGCGGCAAGCTGTTCTTTCAGCTCTTTCATGAACTTGTTCACCACCTTTTCCATGATCTCCTCATTCAGCGCATTAAAATGAATGATGCCGTCCAGGCGGTTTCGGAATTCCGGGCTGAAAAACCTTTCAACCGCTTTTTTCCCTTTGTCTTCGGTATCATATTTTTTATCACCGAAACCGATGGTCTGGCTGCTCATTTCCCGAGCACCGGCATTTGAAGTCATCATAATGATTACGTTTCTGAAATCAGCCTTTTTGCCGTTGTTATCGGTCAGGGTGGCATGGTCCATAACCTGAAGTAAAATATTAAACATATCCGGGTGCGCTTTCTCTATTTCATCAAAAAGAAGAACGCTGTAAGGATGTTTACGGATGCCCTCCGTCAAAAGTCCCCCCTGATCAAAGCCGATATACCCAGGAGGTGCGCCGATAAGACGCGCCACGGCATGTTTTTCCATATATTCGCTCATATCGAATCGTAAAAACTGAACCCCGAGAATTCTGGAAACCTGCAGGGACACTTCCGTCTTTCCAACACCGGTGGGACCGGCAAACAGGAATGAACCGATGGGTCTCTCGGGTATTCCCAGGCCTGCACGGGAGCGCTTTATGGAGGTGACAAGGGATGCGATGGCATCGTCCTGCCCGAAAACAAACTGCTTGAGTTCTCCTCCGAGATTCTCCAACTTTGTTCTGTCCGGCGTTGAAACGCTGATGGTCGGTATTCTTGCCATCTTGGCCACGATTTTTTCAATGTCTTTGGGGTGGATTTTCTTTCTGCTTGAAGGCCCCGAAAGTCTCATAAACGCTCCGGCTTCATCGATCACATCTATGGCTTTGTCCGGCAGATAACGATCATTGATATATTTTGCGGAAAGTTCAACAGCGGTTTTCAGTGCGGGATCGGTATAAATAATACCGTGATGTTCCTCATAGCGGGATCGCAACCCCTTTAAAATTTGAACGGTCTCCTTAATCGGAGGTTCCAAAATTTCGATCTTTTCAAAACGGCGGGACAGGGCACGGTCCTTTTCAAAGTAATTTTTGTAATCCTCATAAGTGGTTGAACCGATACACCGCAAATCACCGGTTGACAGTGCCGGTTTCAGAATATTGGATGCATCCATGGATCCTCTGCTGGTAGCACCGGCGCCCACCATTGTATGGATTTCATCAATAAACAAAATGGCATCTTTTTTCTTTTTCAGAGCGGACATTACCCCTTTTAATCGCTGCTCAAAATCACCCCGGAATTTTGTGCCTGCCAGCAATCCCCCGAGATCCAGGGAATATATGCGAACATCTTTGAGCAGGTCGGGAATGGATTTGTCATTTATCCGAAGCGCCAACCCTTCGGCCATTGCTGTTTTCCCTACACCCGGGTCTCCCACAAAGACCGGATTGTTCTTTCGCCGCCGGCAGAGCACTTGAATGATTCGTTCCATTTCAAGTTCCCTGCCGATCAACGGGTCCAGCTTTCCCTGGGACGCACTTTTAACAAGATCGATGGTAAACGCCTCGAGGGGATCGGTCTTTTTCTTTTTTTCCTTTCTGTCTGTTTTCACCAGTCCATCTGATTCATCTTTATAGGACGACCGGGAAACATCATGGGAAATGTAGCTTAAAACATCAAGACGGGTGATACCTTCGGCGTTCAGAAAATATTCGGCATGAGAATCCTTTTCCTGAAAAATCGATGCAAGGATGTCACTAACCGCCACTTCCTGTTTTTCGGCGGAACGGACATGATTAATGGCCCGCTGAAGCACCCGTTGAAAGGCGACCGTCTGCTGGAGCACATATTCATTTCCTTCGGGGACACTCACCATCCGCTGGCTGAAAAATAATTCAAGGGCGTTTCTAAGGTTCCCAATATTGCCCCCGCAATTCTCGATGATTTCTATACCGTTTTTATCGTATAGAATGGCAAAAAGCAGATGTTCTACACAGACATATTCATGGCGTCTTTTCCGGGCTTCTCTTACCGCAAATCCGAGCGTTTCGCTAAGTTCTTTACTGATCATGGTCTATTCTTCCTCCATGGTACACTTAAGAGGAAACCCGTGTTCACGGGCTAAAGAGTGAACGGTATTCACTTTGGTTTCAGATACTTCATATGTATAAACACCGCAAATACCGATGCCTTTTTGGTGGACATTCAGCATAATTTCTACCGCTTCTTCCGGTGGTTTGTTGAAAACAAGCATCAGGATTTCGACGACAAACTCCATGGTGGTATAATTGTCATTGTGAAGCAGTACCTTGTACATGGGAGGTTCATCAATCTCGTCCCTGGTTTCTGAAATGACTTCTTCTTCTATTTCAGGACTGTGTTCGTTCATGGCGCCATTTACCACAGTTGTTTTTCAATAAATTATAACCATTATTGCCCGGCCTTGTAAAGAGGATAAATGGAAAAAATCTTCCCCCCTTTAACTATCTCCCGCAGCATTTTTTATATTTTTTCCCACTCCCGCACGGACAGGGTGCATTCCGGCCGACCTTTTTTTCAGTCCGTTTGACCGGTTTTTTCTTCTCCGGTTCATCACCACTGGAGAATATCATATTCTGTTCCTTTGGCTGCTGCAAATCAGCTATCTTTTTGGGCTCGGATATCTGAATTCTGAACAAAATCCCCAGCGTCTCTTCTTTAATTCTGGAAATCATATCCTGAAACAGTTCAAACCCCTCTTTTTTGTATACGATCAGGGGGTCCTGCTGTGCATATCCTCTTAAACCGATCCCTTCTTTCAGGTGATCCATGCTCAACAGATGATCTTTCCACAGGTTGTCCACGGTCTGAAGCATGACGATCCGTTCAAGGTTCCTGAATTCTTCCGCTCCTATGTCAGCCTCCTTTTCATTATAAAGACTTAAACCCGCATCAGAAATCAACCCGGCCAGCCCGTCTCGGGTGAGCCCGTCCAGGGTATCATCATCAAGTTTGCTCAGGCGGAAGTGAAATTGTTTGAATACCGCTTCATTCAGCCCTTTCCAGTCCCACTCTTCAGGAGGCGTTCTTTCGTCAATACAGCTATAGGTTATCTCCTCGGCCTTATCGCTAATCATATCTTCAATGGCCGGTTTTAAGCTTTTACCGTCCAGGGCTTCCCTCCGCTGCTTGTATATGACCTCCCTTTGTTGATTCATTACATCATCATATTCTAGCAGTTGCTTTCTGATATCAAAATTGTGCCCCTCAACCTTTGCCTGAGCATTTTCAATGGCCTTGCTGATGAGTTTATGTTCGATGGGTTCACCCTCTTCCATTCCAAGCTTTTCCATAATTCCGGTTATCCGTTCCCCACCGAATATCCGGAGCAGGTCATCTTCCAGAGCAAGATAGAAACGAGAGGAACCCGGATCGCCCTGTCTGCCCGAACGCCCCCTGAGCTGATTATCGATTCGCCGGCTTTCATGTCTTTCAGTTCCTAAAATATGAAGCCCTCCCAGTTCAGTGACGCCTTCACCCAATACAATGTCGGTTCCGCGGCCGGCCATGTTTGTTGAAATCGTGACCGCCCCTTTCTGACCCGCCATCGAGATGATCTCGGCCTCCTTTTCATGGTTTTTTGCATTCAAGACCTCGTGTTTAATCCCTCTTTTTTTCAATTTATTTGAAAAACTTTCTGAAACATCGATTGAGATGGTTCCCACCAGAACCGGCTGCCCTTTTTTATGAAGTTCGATGATTTCATCCATGGCCGCATCAAATTTTTCCCTGCGGGTTTTATAAATCACATCCGGGAAATTGTTTCGGATCATGGGTTGATTTGTGGGAATAACCGATACGTCCAGATCATATATCTTTTTGAATTCAGCAGCTTCTGTATCAGCGGTACCGGTCATACCGGCAAGTTTATTATACATCCTGAAATAGTTCTGAAAGGTAACCGTAGCCAGGGTCTGGTTTTCGTTTTCGATCTTGACGTTTTCTTTGGCTTCAAGGGCCTGGTGCAGCCCTTCAGAGTAGCGGCGTCCGGGCATGAGGCGCCCTGTGAACTCATCTACGATGATAACCTCCCCATGTTTGACAATATAATCGACATCACGCTTAAACAGGGTGTAGGCTTTAAGGGCCTGGTTTATATGATGAAGAAGTTCAATATATTTCGGATCATACAGATTATCGACCTTGAGTATTTTTTCCGCTTTAGCGACCCCTTCTTCAGTCATAACTGCTGATCGGGCCTTTTCGTCCACGGTGTAGTCCTTTTCAGATACAAGACGTGGAATTACGCCATTGACCAGATGATACAGTTCCGTGGATTTTTCAGCCGGACCGGATATGATCAACGGTGTTCTGGCCTCGTCAACCAATATGCTGTCCACCTCATCAACAATGGCAAAATTGAGTTCTCCCTGGACAATGGAATCTTTGTCAAACTTCATATTGTCCCTCAAGTAGTCAAAACCGAACTCATTGTTTGTACCGTATATAATATCTGAATGGTATGCGGCCTTCCGCTCTTCATCATCCAGACCGTGCAATATACTGCCCACGGAAAGGCCGAGAAAATTATAGATATGCCCCATCCATTCCGTATCACGCCGTGCCAGGTAATCATTTACCGTAACAATATGAACCCCTTTGCCGGTAAGTGCGTTCAGATAAGCCGGGAGCGTGGCTGCCAGAGTCTTGCCTTCACCGGTCTTCATTTCAGCGATTTTCCCTTGATGAAGAACCACTCCGCCGATAAGCTGTACATCAAAATGCCGCATGCCCAGGGTCCGGATCGATGCTTCTCTCACGGTTGCAAAAGCCTCCGGGAGAATATCATCAAGGGATTCGCCATTGTTCAAGCGCTCTCTAAACAACTGGGTCTGTGTTTTCAGCGCTTCATCATTCATGGCCTGGATCTGAGGTTCTATGGCATTGATCTTTTCAACAACAGGGTGTATTTTTCTTAATTCCCGTTCGTTTTTACTGCCAAATACTTTTGTTAAAAAATTTGTGGCCATATAATCAATATTCCTCCTGAATAGTTACGCTATATTAGTGGTTCAGAGCATATCATTAATCCATAGATTTTGCAAAACCGGATATGACGACCTTACGGTAAGAATCATAAAATGAAATGAAAGGGAAGAAAAGTGAATAAATTGCAAAGAATGTTAGTTGATTACATTGAGACGTTTAATTCAAAATGTATTTTTTGGGATTTACCGGGATTCCGTTTAATAAAACCTCATAATGGAGATGGGGGCCCGTTCCGCGCCCTGAATTGCCCATATAACCAATAGTATCGCCTCTCTTTACGTTTTCTTTCCGTTTTACTAATATCTTCTGTAAATGCCCGTAACGGGTAATTATTCCATGGCCGTGATTAATGACAAGCACGTTGCCTAAAAATCCCTTGGATCCGGCAAATGTTACCGTGCCATCCCCGGTGGCAATAATCGGTGTCCCCTTGCGATTGGCAATATCCAATCCTTTATGAAATTCTCTAAGATCTGTAAAAGGGGATTCCCGGTATCCGAATCCCGAAGATATCCATCCTTTTGCCGGACGGATCGAGGGGGTGGAGGATAGAAGATTTCGCTGGTTTACAAGCTCTTTATAAAGGGATTCAAGCCCTTTTTGTTGATTGATTGATGCCAGGGTTAGCTGCCGGCTCTGCGAATGCATTTCGCGCATCAGACCGTTTTGTTTTTCTTTTAGGGGAGCCTGCGAATCCAGATCTTCGGGAGTTGAACCGCCCACTCCAAAAAGGCTGTCATCTTCGACAGGTTTTTCAATGTTGGCAATAATTCGTATTTTCTTTTCAAAATTGTTTAAATCAACCAGCGTTGACTTTAACGTGTTGATTTCATCCGCGAACTTTTGAATCTGCCGGCGCTGGGTGACGATCTCATCATTTTGATCTGTAATCTTGCTTTCGAGTTCCTGTTTGCTGAATGTTGTTTTAATATTAATATAATCATAAATAACAAAAGCGGACAATATAACAAGGACAGTAGCACATGCGCTGATAATGCCTAAAAATCGTCTGGAAACAGTGATTTGTTTTACGGTAGATCCGGTATAACTTAAAATAAAAAACGTGATTTTCCGGTGCCCAATAATTTTTTTAACCGCATAAAAAGTCTGTTGCAGTCGATCGATAACCATTTTTGACATCGACGAATTCACTGTCATTTCTATTAGTTCACGAATTTATAGATTTTATGCGTTTAAAAGCCGTAAGTTAACATCTCGGCAACTCTACAATTGAAACGGTCCATAAAAAAATAGATTGTATTTCAACGGATTGTATTTTAAAAAATAATTAATTATTTTATCATAAATACAATAACGGTGTCAATAAGTTCGATTAGTGCCAACGTGGACCTTTAGTATTTTTCGCCATTATGCAAAAAAATTTTAGTAAAGAATCCGAAGCCAAGCAACGGGCGGGAATCCGGAACAAAATTATGCTAATGAGATTCGACTGGGATGAAGGGTCTCAAATGTTCTATATACAATTGACGCCGAAAACCGTTTGACTGAAAAATTCAGGCGTAATTTTCAGGTCTTCGGCGTCATACAACCTGCTTCTAAACAAATTAAATTAGGGTTAGGCAATCCCCAGTTTAAATTTAAGAGATTTAAGTGTGTTTTTCATCAGCATAGTGATGGTCATGGGTCCAACACCTCCGGGCACCGGTGTAATATAGCCCGCAATTTCCTTGGCCGCATCAAAATCAACATCTCCGCTCAAAATCGCAATCTTTTTCCCGGTTTTTTCACTTATTTTCTCACCGACCCTGTTGACACCCACGTCAATTACGCATGATCCGGGTTTGATCCACTCGGGTTTTACCAATCCCGGGACACCGGCGGCAACGATTAGAATGTCGGCACGTCTGCAATGTGCGGCCAGGTCTTTTGTACGTGTATGAACGATTGTTACGGTTGAATTGGCCCCTTCACCTTTCTGGAGCATTAGATTGGCTATGGGTTTCCCTACGATGTTAGAGCGGCCCACAACCACAACCTCTGCTCCGCTTGTCTCAACACCAGAACGCACTATCATTTCCTGTATGCCAGCCGGTGTACATGGAGGAAATTTGATCGCATCTCCGCCAATCATTAGACGCCCCACATTTACGGGATGAAATCCATCCACGTCCTTGTCAGGATCGATGGCGTTTAATACTTTTTTGTCATCAATATGCTTTGGAAGGGGCAACTGAACAAGGATGCCGTTAATGGAATCATCTTTGTTGTATTTTTCAACAAGATCAAGAAGTGCCTCCTCGGAAAGATCTGCAGACTGGGTGTCCTGGATCTCATTAAAACCAAGCTTGTGAGCGGTCTTAATTTTCGCGGTTACATAGGAAATGGAAGCTGGGTCTTCGCCAACCAGAATGGTTACCAGACCGGGAACAACACCATACTTTTCTTTAATTTCATTTACCTCGACCTCAATTTCTTCAAGTATCTTGTCCCTGACTTCAGTTCCCTTGATAATTATTGCTGTCATTTTTAATCTCCTTTCATAAAAAGTTTTAGATTTTGTTATAAATTATTTTTCTGTTACCATCCCATCAT
>JBARSG010000693.1:0-1946 GCA_049644625.1 Desulfobacterales bacterium
CCCGGGTGCCGCTGATTTTTTTGTCCTTGAAGTCGATTTTTAGAAACTGCGGAAGGTTGATGCTCTGGGACGTGCCCCGCTGGCACTCGATGCCAGACCCACATTCGAAGCTTTCGATTGTAGCACAAAGCAGCGACTTGGAACCGTCAAATTCGGCTGCCGCAATTGAGAAAGGCGTGACGATAATAAATAAAAAAGCTAAACTCATAAGTTTGATTTTGTCCATGCCAAGCTCCTTTCGATTTTCCATCCAATACTCCAGTCAACTTACTTCACCGTGTAGCCGCGACCTTCCATGCACGAACTGAACGCACGGTTGTATTTGGAACGATTCTGTTCATAATTGGCTGCCTGTTGATTTGCCCACTGTTCCCGTTCTGCCTCCTCACGACTCTGCTGATCCCGCCTTCTCATGCCACCGAACAAACCGCCGCCGGCTGCGCCGATGGCCGCCCCTTTGCCCGCATCTCCGGCAATGGCGCCTATCGCGACTCCCGCTAGTGCACCCCTGGCAGCTCCTTTAACCACCCCTCCCTGTTTGGCCTCTTGTGCCGGAGGTGGCGCAGTGGCCGTGGGCTGAGCCATGGGATCGAATCCGGTCTGTTGCTTGGCCCAGTCATAACACTCGTATTTGTCCTTATCCTGCTGCTTCTTGGTCTGGCCCTTGTTGGGATAGATGAACACATCATCTCCAAAGGTTGGACCTGTAAGAAGCAGGGATGCCATAAACAGTAACAACAGTATTTGCATCTTACTTCTCATCATAATTCTCCTTTCTTTTTTGGCCTACCTTTTTGTTATCAGCAGGTAGGTCTGTAATTATCTAATTCGGCGGAATTTATTGAGATATTTCGAATTCTATAGATATAATACTGATTTCAATAAAACATGTCATCCCCCCAAAAAAGGGGAAAACGGAAGGATGATCACGGAAAACCATCAAACGTTTGCGCAGGTGACGCCCCTGCCCCTACAAACCCATGACGACCCCTTTTACCGGTCCGGCGTAATCTGGGTGATCTTGGAACCCTGAATGCCGATCCCGGCCATCAGGCCCTTCTGGCCAAAGAAAAAGGCATAGATGTCATCCTTTGCCGTAGTGGTGGTCATGGATTTGGCCAACCCCTCGTCTACGACGGTTATGGATGGGCCCACACCAATTTCCCAGCCTTTGCTATTGGTAAGATACTCCAGGGCGGATTCACTCAGAAAAAACAGCGCGTAGCCAAAGGATTGGGCACCGGCCTGAAGACCGTACGAAGCCGCCACCGTTCTGTAGTAACCGACCGTTTTGTCCCCCTTGCGCAGCGCGCCTTGGCCATACTGTCCACCGATAAGAAGACCCGCTTTAACCACGTCCGGGAAAACTAGGACACCTTTGGCAACCTTTGCCAGATCTTTTGCCACAGGGACTTGTTTGTAAAGCTTTTGCAGGGCAACGTCCACCTCACGATCAATCTCTGCAGCCGTATCAGCAAGCGCCGGCCGTGAAAAAATCAAAGCCATTGCCATAATCAATATTAGGGCAACTCCTCTCCATATAGAACTGCGCTTCATTTTTACCTTCCGTTGTTTGATATGATGAAATAATATACTTAAGACAGTTTACATTACCTTATAATACCATCTGATAGACGGCGTCATCCCCCAAAAAGGGTTAAAAATGGGGGATTTTGATTAATGGTTTCCCACTGCCGCTTCAGACGGGATCTTCGACTGGTGTCAGGTGTCGAGTGTCAGGTGCCAGGTGCCAAAAAAAAAGAATTAAAGAGCTGAATCCATTTCAATTCTCCATCACACAATCTTTCCATTTCTCAATCTCTATTAAACCTTGAGTCATGAATATCGACCAGCCAGTAATAAAAACGTTATTTGTTCGTTTCCGGAAGCCGCGAAATGACCGAGTCATCCACGCTGCGCAGGTGCAGATCCCGTTGAGGAAAGGG
>JBARSG010000694.1:0-8613 GCA_049644625.1 Desulfobacterales bacterium
AATCTATGTCGCAGGACTCGGCATTTTCCTTGTAGGAATGGCGTATGTTCTGGAGTACTTTAGAAAAAGAAAAAAAACATAGAGTGAAGTGAGCTAACGTTAAGGAATATTTAAAAGTTGAAACAAATAATCCTCGGAACTGCCGGACACATCGACCATGGAAAGACGGCGCTAATCAAAGCGCTGACCGGCATCAACACCGACCGGTTAAAGGAAGAAAAGCGTCGCGGCATCACCATTGAACTGGGCTTCGCTCATCTGGATCTTCCCAGCGGACAGCATCTCGGAATTGTCGATGTTCCGGGCCATGAAAAATTTGTAAAAAACATGGTGGCCGGTGCAACCGGAATCGATCTGGTCGCTATGGTTATCGCCGCTGATGAAGGGGTCATGCCCCAGACCCGGGAGCACATGGAGATCTGCAGCCTGCTCAGTATCGAATACGGGCTTATCGTTCTTACCAAGATCGACCTGGTGGATGAAGAATGGCTTGAGCTGGTCACCGAGGATATCAGAGATTTTGTCCAGGGAACGTTTTTAGAAAAAGCCCCGATTGTAGCTGTATCATCTACCACCGGTGTGGGCATCCAGGAATTTATCAAGACACTCGATGAACTCAGCGCCGTGATTCCCACGCGTTCCCCCACCAGCCTCTTTCGCCTTCCCGTAGACCGTGTTTTCACCATGAAGGGATTCGGAACTGTAATTACCGGAACCCTGATTTCAGGAGAAGTTCAGGTGGGAGATATGGTTATGCTCTATCCCTCGGGCATTACGTCAAAAGTACGGGGGGTTCAGGTCCACAACCACAGCGTAAACAGAGCTGAAGCCGGCATGCGAACGGCCGTTAACTTTCAGGGACTTGAAAAGGCCTCGGTGTATCGGGGTGATGTTCTGTCAAACCTGGGGGCATTAAAACCGAGCTACATGATTGACGTATGGTTACACTATCTCGGCAGCAATAAAAAACCCATCAAAAACCGTACCCGAATCAGATTTCATACCGGAACCAGTGAAGTGCTCGGCATCCTGATTTTGCTCGACAAAGAGGAACTTCTCCCGGGTGAAGCCACCGTGGCCCAGTTGCGAATCGATTTTCCCCTTGCACTCATAAAGGACGACCGTTTCGTCATACGAAGTTACTCCCCGGTACGCACCATCGGCGGCGGGCATATCCTTAACCCCATTCCGCAAAAGCATAAACGGTTTAAACCTGAAATAATTAAGGGATTAAAAGGATTGATGGATCAAGGCCCCGAAAGCATCATTTCCTATCATGTGAATGAATCCGGTTATCAGGGGGTCGTGTTTTCAGATCTTAAAATAATGACCGGCCTGAATGAAAAAGAGCTTCAAAATATCATGCAGGATCTTTTGTCAAAACAAACGGTTATTCTGGTTGACAAGGAAAACCGGACTTACATTCACAAAAACAGCTCGGACAGGCTCATAAAGGAAACATCAAACTTTTTGAGCAACTACCATCAGGCCAATCCCCTTAAAACCGGTATGCCCAAAGAAGAGCTCAGGTCCAAGTCTCCGGGTCTGCGAGGATCAAAGCTTTTTAATCTGACGCTCAATCAGATGATAAAAGACAAAGAGATCCTTGCAGAGGAAAATACGGTCCGCCTAACTTCACATAAGGTTTCCCTGGGTTTTGATCAGGTCGATATCAGGGAAAGGATTCTTGATGCCTACCGTAAAAACGGCCTCACGCCACCATATTTTAAAGAACTGAGCAATACCCTCAAGCTCGAAGGATCACGGGCCAAAGACGTTCTCATGCTTTTGGTGGATGAAGGGATGATTGTCAGAGTTAAGGAAGATCTTTATTTCCATACACAGGCCGTGGAAGAGTTACAGCAAAAGCTTGTCGACTTCCTCTTAAGTCACGGAGAGATTACAACCCCGCAGTTCAAAGAAATGACCGGTGTATCACGCAAGTACTTGATACCGTTGATAGAATACTTTGATGCTCAAAACGTGACCATCCGTATCGATGATACCCGTAAACTGAGAAACAGGTAACAACGCAATTTGAGACCTTTGAAAAATGCTCAATTTTGTTCAATAACAAGGAAGGCGAAAATTTTAACCACAGGAATACATTAAGTATTTTGAGGATTAAAATTTGAGCCTGACGCAGGAATTGGGCAAAAGGGGGCGTTTTGCAAAGGTCTCAATTTTTTACTTGAAATTTAAAGGCCATACCAATAGACTCCGGTTAGAATGGAATGATTTGTGAATGAATCCAGGGCGGATTAGAATTTCGGGTCAATACTGCTAACACGGAGACATATTATGGAAAATTCAACCAGCAGCAAAAATAATAATGATCAAAAAACTGAATTCAAACGGTTTGCCACCAAACCAATAATCGTCTGTACATTGTTAGCGGTTGTGGGCATCTGGTTATTCGGCGCCGTGCTTGGGTTTTTCGAAAAGCCTTCTGAAGTCCGGGTCGCTCATAAAACTGACAGCCCTGTCGGAGAGGTTCCTTCTGCAGACAAAGCCAAACCGGAAATCTCCCATGAACCGGCGGAAAAACAAGGCTCCGAAGCGACTGAAGGCCACGAAGCGACTGAAGGCTCCGAAACCACTGAAGGCCCCAAATCAACTGAAAAAAAGCCCCATTATGACAAGGATACGGCCGTCGGGATCATGACTTCGGATTTTATTGCTCTTGATAAAGCGCTGACGGCCCAAGAAGCCGTGGAACATCTCAGAGAGAAACACCATGATATAAAGCAACCCGTTCATCTATTTATTGTTGATGAGTACGGAAAGCTGCTCGGTACGGTTTCAATAGAACAGCTGATGTTTGCGGCTTCCGACTCTGCTCTTGAAGATTTTATGGATAGTGATGTCATGTCCGTTAACACCGGTCTGGGCAATGAGAATGTAAAAAATTTGATGGACCGGCACCATTTACAAACAATTCCGGTTATCGATAATACCAATAGACTTGTGGGAATTGTCAAAGCAGATCAAGTGATTCACCTGGCTAAAAAAGAGACCGCTAAAGCCGTTACCCATGCACCGGCACACAGGGAACCCGCTGAACCCGTTACCCACGAACCGGCACCGGCTCCAAAAGCGGCAACGGAAAAACCCGAACATCCCCTCCCCTCCCCTCATGAGAAAACGGCAGCCCCCGGCCATGCACCCCCACCAACGCATGGGCTTGCAGAAGTTGTAGAAGCCAAACCCAAGGCCAAAGGGGTGGCTTTTGTAGAGGCAACAATAAAACCCCTATCTTATGAACTCAATGAAAGATTCTGGGGATGGCGAGTCAATGATATCCTGGATTTTACGGATAACATAAATAATTTCCAGCTGGGAGTTCTGGAAGTCACCCGCAGAACCGCTGTTAGCCTGACCGAGCGTATATCCCGTACAGGGGCCACCGCATCATTTGACAGAAACCTTGAAAACGCCATGAACTGGTTTATGATCAAATCGGACAGATACTGGTTCCCGTCTCCGGAATCAAAATACAAGGCCGGCCTCGATGAACTCAAGAACTACAAGGAAAAGCTTGAAAAAGGTGAAGCCAACTTTCATACCCGAACCGACAATTTAATCCCTTTGCTGATGGCTTTTGAAGATCTGCTGGGGAGCTGTGAAGAAAATCTGGTAAAAACTAAGGAGGAAGACGGGAGTCCGGTAAGCTTTTTTAAAGCGGATGATTACTTTTTTTATGCCCAGGGTGTTGCAAGCGGCATGCGAACGATTCTGGAAGCGGTTTTCGAGGATTTTTTGATTACCGTGGAATCCCGACGGGGGGCCGAAGTTCTTCATCACGCAATCGAATCGTGTCATCATGCCTCAGAAATCCATCCGTTGTTAATTACCAACAGCAGTCTGGGCGGCATTCTGGCAAACCATCGCGCCAACCTGGCCGCACCCATGAGCCATGCCCGGTTTTATATCAACGTTTTAATCAAAACGCTCTCCACATAAAATTGCAAAATTACTTATAACCGTTCAAAGGTTCAATGGTTCAGGGTTCAGAGGTTCGATGCTCAGAAATTTTAGGTTCACCTCACAAATCTGAAACATGCACAATATCGCGGAAGGATTCGATGGTTAAGGTAGTCAAAGTCTTTGATTTTGAGTCCAATGCAGAATTCATTCGGGCCTTAGAATCCACCGAGCGAGCTTGCACTGAGATTAAAAGAAAAATATAAAAAAATCATAAGGCCATTAACCCTGAACCTCTGAACCGTGAACGGCTACAACGACCTTATATAAACAGGGAGGCGACACTGTCCAGATACAACATGCCCCTGGATGTCAGCACGCACCGGTTTTGAGAAAGCACTATAAGCCCTCTTGCTTCAAGATTGGCGATGATCTCCTCGAACATTGCTTTAAAGTTTACGCCGAATTTTTTATCAAAAACATCAATTAAAACTCCCTTTGTCTGTCTCAGCCCCAGGTAAACAGCCTCTATCATGAGCTGCTCCATACTGAGCCGTTCCTCTCCGGCAAGGGGAAGTTTCTCAGTCTCAAGATCCTGTATATACTTTTTCACATCCGCACAATTCCAGTATCGTTTCGGCTCCAGAAATGAATGGGCCGACGGCCCGAGCCCGATGTACGGTACAAACTCCCAATATTTCATGTTGTGCCGCGACCGGTTACGCTCGTCGCCCGTGAAACCGGGGCTGCCCGTGCTTGCGCGTGCAAAATTTGATATCTCGTACTGAACATAGCCATGGTCGTCTAAAAATTCCAGGGTGGCCTCGAACAGCTCGCATACCTGAGATTCGGCCAAAGGCTTCAGGCGATCTTCTTGCAGGTCTCTGCATAGAGGGGTGCCCGATTCAAAGGAAAGCATGTAGCAGGAAAGATGTCGGGGCTCAGACTCAATCGCAAGTTTCAAGTCCCTAAGCCACGATTTTTTTGTCTGGTTGGGAATACCGTAAATCAGATCCAGCCCCATGTTTTCAAACCCGGCCTTTTGCGCCCAGGTTACCGCAGCGTGAGCATCGCGGCTGGAATGGATACGCCCGAGAAAATGAAGATTCACGGGATCAAACGACTGAACCCCGATGTTTATTCGATTGACGCCGGAACATCGATATCCCTCGAATTGTTTCAAACTAACGGTGCCGGGATTTACTTCCAGGGTAATTTCAGCATGGGGAAGAATTTCATAGGATTGACGGGCGGTCTCAATTATTTTTCCAATTGTTTTTGCATCCAGAACCGATGGTGTGCCACCACCCATATAAAGTGTGTCAAACGTTAAATTTGGGTCCCGGGTCATGCGCATTTCAGATATTAAAGCATCCATAAATGCAGGGTGCAGCGACCCATCGGTTATGGAATAAAAATCACAATAGGGACACTTTTTAACGCAAAAAGGGATATGGATATATAATCCCGCGGGTTGCGAATTGGGAGTAAAATATGGTGAGTTTCGAAGCATAGACCTAAATCATCAAGCATCTATTTAATTGACTATTGAAGATTGTTGTTGGTTTTCTTCAATTTTCAATGGTCAATCTTCAATCAAATCATCCCGTATTCGGTATCGAGCATCAAGTGTCAAGCATCGAGGAATCAGTATCCATATCAGCTTTTAACATCTTCTGCCAGCTTCATTCCCAGATCCAGGGCCTTTCGATTCATCTCCAGAAAACTGGAAGGAATCCGGTCTTTCAGAACTTTCATGATCGATTCGGCTTTAACAAGATCTGTCATGCGGATTACCACACCAAGCATGCAAATATTAAACACAATGGGGTTGCCGATTTGTTCCATCACTGTCCGGTAAATAGGAAGCTCTTTCTGCTGTGCATCGACTTTCCTCTGAATCTTGACATAACGGGTGTCCGTAATCAAAAGTCCGCCGGGACGTATGATGGGGTAAAATTTAATATAGGCTTCCTGGGTGAGGCAGACCAGAACATTAGGCTGGATCACCTTGGGATAATGGATTTCAGAATCGGAAATGATAACATCGGATCGTGTGGCCCCTCCCCGGGCTGCCGGCCCATAGACTTGTGACTGAACCGCAATCAGGTTTTCATAAAGCACGGCCGCCTCGGCCAGTATGATGGCAGCGGTAATAACCCCCTGCCCGCCTGAGCCTGAAAATACCAACCTGCATTTTTCCATGACCACCTCTCTTATCCCATAAAAACCCAAAACCCGCATCAATTGTTATCGAAAACGGCTATTGCAGAATTTAGTTAAAACGTATCTGAATCGGCCGAAAGTACTAAGCTCTTCCTTTCATGGCCCTTTCGATGATTTTGTCATACTCCTTACAGTATTCCGGCATCTCTTTTTCTACAAAAACACCCCGTTCAATAAGGTCGGGATTTTCCTTTTTGGCCTTGGATCCGACCGGTGTGGTATTGTTTTTGTAATATTCCATCATATCAGCCGCAGTTCCTTTTCGGTTCTTTCTTCCAAAATAGGTGGGACACTGGGATAATACTTCCACCGCTGAGAATCCCTCGTGCAAAATAGCCTGTTTTAATATCTCGGTCAGCTGCTGAACATGATAGGTGGTGCTGCGGGCCACAAAAGAAGCCCCTGCCGCCGTTGCCAGCTCTACAGTATCAAAAGCGTAATCTATATTTGTATAGGGCGCCGTGGTGGCCAGGATTCCATATCCCGACAACGGAGAATACTGCCCGCCGGTCATTCCGTAAATGCGATTATTCATAACAATGGCGGTCATATCAATATTTCGCCGGGCCGAGTGGATAAAATGATTCCCGCCAATGGCCAGTGCATCGCCGTCTCCCATGGGAACGATCAGGTTCAGCTCCGGACGGCTCATTTTAACGCCGGTAGCAAACGCCAGGGCACGGCCGTGAAGGGTATGGAGGGTGTGAAAGTCAACATATCCCGAAATCCGGGAAGAGCACCCGATGCCTGAAACCACGACAATTTCATTTTTGCTCATTCCCAGTTTTTCTATGGCTCTCAAAAGACAGTTCAGCACGATCCCGTGTCCGCACCCCGGACACCATATATGCGGAAAAAATCTTTCTCTGATATAACCCTTTATTGCCATGAATCACACTCCTTTTCCCTGGATAACCCGTAGGATCGCCCTGATATCCTTTGGGGTTATGAAAACGCCGTCAATACGGTTTGCCATAAACACCCTCTCGGGCCGTTCCACGGCCCGTTTCACTTCTCGCAGAATCTGCCCCATATTCATCTCAACAACCACGATATGTTTTGCATTTACACATTTTTCATCAACAATATCATGGGGAAACGGCCACAGGGTCTGAAGTTCCAGAAGACCGAGCTTTTCCCCCCTGGGTCTGAGGTATTCCACCACATGCCGGGCCGACCGCGCCGATGATCCGTAAGAAATCAGAATGCATTTGGCATCTTTTAGGTAATACTCTTTGAAGCGGGCAATTCGATTCACGTTGTTCCGGATCTTATCCACCAAATGACGAATAAGATCATGGACCACCTCGGGATTATCCGACGGGAATCCCCACATATCATGGAACAAACCGGTCACATTGTATCGGTGAACACCGCCGAAATCAGACATGGGAAGACGGCCGTCTTCCCTTGGCAGATAGGGATGATAGTTCACTCCTTCTCTTACGGATGTCCTGAGTCTTTCCACTAACGGCAGTTCTCCTTGTTCGGGCAGCACAAGCCGTTCCCGCATGTGTCCCACGACTTCATCATACAGCAGGATAACGGGGGTTCTGTAAGTTTCCGAAATATTGAAGGCATCCACGGTGGTCTGAAATACATCCTGGTGGTTGGATGCGGTAATTGTAACAATGGCATGGTCCCCGTGAGTTCCCCAGCGGGCCTGGTACACATCTCCCTGGCTCACGTGGGTGGGGATGCCTGTTGAAGGTCCGCCACGCTGCACATTAACAATAACGCAAGGAATTTCCGCCATAATTGCATATCCCAGGGCCTCCTGCATAAGGGAAAAGCCGGGGCCGCTGGTGGCGGTCATAACCTTGCTTCCGGTAAGGGATGCCCCGATAATAGCGCCCATAGAAGCAATCTCGTCTTCCATCTGAATAAACTTGCCCCCTTTTTGGGGCAAACGGTATGACAGGAGTTCGGCAATTTCAGTGGAAGGTGTTATGGGATACCCTGCAAAAAAATCCAGGCCTGCATACAGGGCGCCTTCAACACATGCTTCATTACCCTGAATAAATTTGATGTTCCGGTTTTTCATAATAAACCCTATTCCGTTTCTATTTCGATGGCAAGATCAGGACAACGAAGTTCGCACATTTTGCAGCAGATACAATCCTCCCGACGCGCGGCAACCACCTTGTCCTCTTCATCAAGTTCCAGTACATTCTTTGGGCAAAAATGGACACATATGCCGCACCCCTTGCACCATTCCCGGTCTATTACATGCGCTTTTAACTTAGGTTTTGCCATGTAAATTCCCTCTCAATTTTTTTCCAACGCTTTATATTATACATTCTTTTATTGGTTATTTTCTTAATCTTTATATGTCAAGAAGATATGGGGATTACAGCTTTTCCATACTTGATGAACTCGTAAAAAGTCAAAATTGAGACGGCAAAGTAAAAAGTTCAAGTTCAAGGCGCCGCGAATTTCGTGGAATGAGGCGTAGTTATGTAC
>JBARSG010000695.1:0-4290 GCA_049644625.1 Desulfobacterales bacterium
CGAGGAAGGTAGCAAATACCACGTTCCCGTACGTTAATGGACCAACCTGGGCCGCCGGTGCGAGACTGTATCCTTTGGTGATCAGGATTTGCCCAACTGTAATAGGGGACGTTCGTGCAGAAAGTGCTTGACGCTCGACATTCAATATGAGAGTTGCAGGTTATGCCAAGATTAGCAAGATTAGATGCTTCTGGAGTGTTGCATCATGTCATGGGCCGGGGTATTGAGCGAAGAAAAATATTTCTCAGCGATATAGATCGTAATGATTTTATAGATCGCCTGTCGGCACTGGCCCTGGATGGAGCGATGGAAATCTATGCCTGGGTTTTGATGCCGAATCATTTCCATATCCTTTGTAAGACAAAGAATTTGTCTTTAGCCTCTAGTATGCGCAGAATTCTCACCGGCTATGTTGTAAATTTTAACAAGCGTCATCGCAGATACGGCCATTTATTTCAAAACCGTTATAAGTCCATCGTTTGTCAGGAGGATGTTTATCTGAAAGAGCTGGTTCGATATATTCATCTAAATCTGTTGCGGGCGGGTCTGGTCAAGGATCTTAAGGTGTTAAACCGAAATCCCTGGTCCGGTCACTCGGCGCTTGCCGGTAAAGTTAAGAGAGAATGGCAGAATACAAATTACGTGTTGTCTTTTTTCGGTAGTTCCAACAATTCAAGAAAGAATTATTTGCGATACGTTAAAAAAGGTATTGATCAGGGCCGCAGGCCGGAATTGGTCGGCGGAGGATTAATACGGAGCATGGGCGGTTGGTCCGCGGTTCTCGCTAGCCGAAGGCGCGGTGAAAGGCAGGTAGCTGACCAGCGGATACTCGGTGACGGAGATTTTGTCAAGCAGGTCATATCGAGTCTTGATGATCTTGTTAAAAAGAACCTAAGGCTGTCTGGACAACGAATCGATATTAAAGCACTTGCAGAGAAGGTGTCTGAAAGGTACAATATTTCTATTGGTGAACTTCGGTCAGGGGGTCGAAGAAGGACAGTAGTGAAAGCCATGCGCAAGAATTGGTATTAAAAAGTTTTGTGGAGATTCAAAGCGGCTGAGAGATCATATGGAATTGATTCCTTGATAATAAACACATAAAAATTAATTAAGATATAATAAATTTAGGGGGTTAAATGCAAAATTATATAGATCGTATTGTTCGTGCTGCCAAACTCGACATTAACTTATATGAAGAAGTTGAGGCTGATAAAGGATCAATGGGTCAAGCCATGGGAGTTGTTGTGCTTTCCAGTATAGCAGCCGGAATAGGAAGCATAGGAACAATAGGAGTAAAGGGGATCATTATTGGAGCGATCACAGCTCTTATAGCATGGTATGTTTGGGCCTATATGACATATTTTATTGGTGCTAAAATCCTTCCTGAACCCCAGACCAAAGCTGATCATGGTGAATTATTGCGAACCATCGGTTTTTCAAGCTCTCCAGGATTAATCCGTGTATTGGCTATTATACCTGGTATATCCGGGATCATTTTTGCTATCGCTTCAATTTGGATGTTAATAGCTATGGTTATTGCGGTAAGACAAGCTCTTGACTATCAGAGCACATTACGTGCTGTGGGTGTTTGCATCATTGGCTGGGTCATTCAAGCAATAATCCTTATGGTTTTGTTTGCTGCTTTAGGGGGTGGTCATTTAAAACCTATTTAAATCTTTTTAAAGAATTTGTCCTTGATTTTCATAATATCATGTCTTGGGCGAAGAAGGAGCCATCCACAGGAATGAAGAGATGATTAAAAAAGCCGCCGCAAAAGCAGGGAAAACAAAGTCCGCGTATATTATAGATGCTGTGGATGAAAAATTGGGCTTGGTAAAGAATCGCCAAACGGTGATCCGGGAACTTGCGGGGTGGCTTTCCAAGGACGAAGCGGAGGAACTGAGAAAAGCAACCGAGGTTTTCAGCCAAATAAATAACGGAGATTGGGTTTGAAACTCGTACTGGACACCAATATTTACAGTGACTATGCCGAAGGACTGCCTCAACCAATTGATTTTATGGCGACTTATGGCGAATTCATTTTTTATGTAGTAAAAAGAGCAAGATATGACTCCAATACATTTACTTTTGGTGGATGATGAACAATCTTTCGTTGAAATCATGAGTCAACGGTTACGCAAAAGAGACTTTATTGTAACGTATGCATTTAGTGGGCAAGACGCACTAAATCGACTTGAAGCGGACGACAGCATCGAGGTGGTTATTCTTGATGTGAAAATGCCGGGGATGGACGGTATTGAAACCATCCGGATGATCAAAAAAAATCGTCCCCTTGTGAAAATCATCATGCTCACCGGCCATGCTACGGTTAATTCCGCCATTGAAGCCATGAAATTGGGCGCCTTCGATTACCTAATGAAGCCATGTGATTTAGAGGAGCTTGTTTTCAAAGTTAAAAAAGCGGCAAACAGAAAAAGAAATCATGAAACAAAAATCCTCGAGGCACGGATGAGGCCGTACATTTCCAAGCGAGACAAGGACCAAATAATATCCAAGATTTTGGATTCTTAAAAAAGTTTCAACATCATTCACACTTGACAATGCGTACGTTATAGATTTACTTGATGGTTACCCCGTACTTGCCGAGGAAATATTATGTCCGCTCATCTAAAAAGCATTACACTGCGGCCTGAGAAGTACCCTACCCGCGAACACTATCCCTTTACCCTGCCCATCTTTCATCAAACCGAACATCTATCCCTGGACAGGCCTGTGACGTTCTTCGTGGGCGAGAACGGCACCGGCAAGTCTACCCTGCTGGAGGCGCTGGCGCACGCCTGTGATATCCACATCTGGCGTGTTTCCGGGGGGCCGCGTTACCAAGTTAACCTTTTTGAAAGCCAACTGTACAATTATCTTGACCTCGAATGGTCTAATGGGCGCGTTTCCGGGTCTTTCTTCGGCTCGGAGATCTTCAAGGATTTTGCCAATATCCTGGATGAATGGGCGGCAACGGACCCCGGCCAACTGGAATACTTCGGCGGCAAGTCTTTGGTGACTCAGTCCCATGGTCAATCTCTGATGTCCTACTTCCGCAACCGGTACCGGATCCAGGGCATTTACCTGCTCGATGAACCCGAGACCGCTCTTTCGCCACGCAGTCAGCTTGAGTTGCTTGAGATTCTGGGCACGAATAGCCGGGCCGGTCACGCCCAGTTCGTTATCGCGACGCACTCCCCGATTCTGCTTGCCTGCGCCGAAGCCAGGATCTACAGTTTCGACCACGTACCCGTCTGCCCGGTGGCATATGAAGAGACCGAGCACTACCAGATTTATAAAAATTTCCTAATGGATCGAAAAAAATATCTGTAACCGGGATAATTTTTTAAACCGGTTCAAAATCGCAAATCAGGGGCGCATGATCGGATAATTTGACCTGAGGGATCTGAAAATCCTTAATTTGTATTTGCGGACTGTGGAAGATGTAATCGAGTTGTCGGCGCGGGGAGCGACTGGGATGGGAGGGTTCCCCGTTTGTGTTGGCATTTTTTAGCCCTGTTTCAGACAGGAATAATTGCAGTTCGCGATCGCCCCAAAATACGTTAAAATCACCGGCGACAATAACCGGTTTTTTTTGGCTTTTTATCATAGCATGAAGATCCTGCAACTGGCAGTGGCGATGACGGAATTTAATGGACAGGTGTGTCAGAAAAACCGAGAATTCTTCTAACTCGAGTTCAATCACAAGACGCTTGATACCTTCCCGGAAATAATGAAATTTTTGAGATTTAATCTCCTGGTTTGTCAGAATCGCATTGCCCTGTTTGTTCAGCACCGGGACTTTTTGAACGATTGAAGCAGCGGAATACTTTGACTGATAAATAGGATAGTGTTTCATTTCCCGGGCGATGTCTTCGGCCTGGTTGCTTTTTTCGGAGCGGAAGGACCCGCTGTCCACTTCGATCAATCCGACAATATCCGGATTCACCGATTTTATGAAATCCACTATATTTTGGAAATTGCCGTTGGTGTGCTTTAAATACCCGCTATATGGAACCGGAAGATGGAAATGTCTCCCAATTCCCGCGCCATACCGTATGTTGTATAAAAGAAGTCGCATACAATGATTATCCTTTTATGTATTATAATTCCTTCAGTGTAAAAGTAAACCCTATGGTTTTATAAAAAACGTGCTAAGTATAATTTATAATCAATAATACTTATAGATTGCAACCGTTCCCCCAAAGATTAACATTGACGGTCTCGTAAAAAGTCCAACTTCTGCGTTGTGCTGCATTTCGTAATCATTCAACGTACGATAAGTACGCC
>JBARSG010000696.1:0-5894 GCA_049644625.1 Desulfobacterales bacterium
ATCTTCTAATCTGTGATTATTTTAAAACAGATGCAAGAGGAAAGAAACCTATCAGAGGAGGTCACCGGTTAAGCAAATTTTATCATACTATTTCTGGATATCCATTTGAACCTATTAAGGATATTGATATTACGGAACAGACGGCGCCAAACCTAGACCTGTTTAATGAGATGCTGAATTCCGTCGGTCTTCCGATAAGAAAAATGATTTTCTATTATCTTGATAACAATAGACCCCTAATTTCAAAGTTTTTAAAGTGGAAGTTTAAAGGGAAAATAGAAAAAATTGATAGAAGGTACTTCAGCGACGAGATAAATGCAGAGAAGTATATGAAACACAATTCATACCGATTATTGCTGTATAGAAAGAAAAACTCTTGACAGCCCACATTTTAAAAGGCGAGCCTCGTGGAATTTCACTCTGTTAACCCCTCCGGGGATTCCACCGGGCGAGCCTGATTCGCTCATTTGTCCGTGGCGGGACAGTTTCCCCACTGATGTTTTACCAATGAATTCCGCTTCAAGCGTGAAAAGAAATTTGGGATAGGCCCCGAGAATCTGCTACAGCGCTTCACAGGCCGCATCCATGACGTTCTTGGAATAGGAGCCGTTAATACCCCTTCAAGCCTCGGGATTACGCCCAGTCATTTCAGAGACAATTATATCTGCCTTTGCAATTTGATTATAAATCCTTTGGAGGATAGTCTCTTTAAAGAGCTGCTCGTCTACTCTTTCAGCATATGCCCTGACATTTTCACACGCTGGCTTTATTCCTAACTTATATGCATCATCAAATTCTTCAGAGAATGGCATAAGAACAAATACAAACGGTTTTGGGGAGGTTTTTTTCATTAATAACTCCTTGGTAATATATAACCAGCAGATGAGGAGCGCGTCAAAACGCGTCTGTCTCGATCTGCCTTGATAGCGTGTCTGTTGGTTTAGCTGATAATTTCGTTAACGAGAGTCACGCTCCTCATCTGCTGGATAGCTCCGCGCAGCGGAGCTATCCAGTTATTATACAGTTCTTTTTATCATGTAAATTGTAATGATATAAAGAAAGGTTGTAAAATGTGATGTCTTCAAATTGCGTATTCCGGTGATCACGAACAGTGATTCCGAAGGAAGCCGAACAGCTGTCCGAATGATGGCGAACAGAAGTCGGAGCGAAGCGACGGGATGCTGGGTTCAGACAAAGGTTTAAACCCTTGTTGAACAGTCTATAATTATGCGACTTCGTGTCGCAATACAGATAACTTGCCTTATGTTGCGAGTCCACCTAACCGTTTAAAATTGTTTAAAAAGTTGGTTTGAGCCATGGAAGTTAGAATTTAATTTAAAAACAACATGTTACAAAATAACTTACGATTTTGAAAGAAAACTGTCAACATAACTATTTGTGACCATGTACACCTCTCGTGTTCTCCGGTTTCAGTAGTCCGGTTACAGGCTATCGAGCCATTCCAGAATGTCCTGTTTGTTTTTCCAATCGATTAATTCATCTATCTTCGGGTCTTGAGATAGATTGGATTGGGCATATTCGATGAACTTTCTTTGAACTTCTTTTTTCCGCGTCAGATCCAATTGTAAATAAACCATAGTGGATTGGATGTTTTCATGGCCCAGGTGATTTTTGATAGTCGAGATCGGCTCTCCGCAGGCGAGCATTCGGATTGCGCACGAATGACGAAAGCTATGGACTGGATTGATGTTTTTGAGACGTTTAGGACTTAAAGCTTTGGTGAGATATTTTTTACAGATGCGATAAATACCATGCCGGGTAAGTTCTGTCCCGCGCTGGTTGATAAACAAGCGGTGTTGATACAGCGGTTTTGGTTTGACACGGTATTTGGCCATATAGAGCTTGATGAGTTCCGTGGTTTTCGGTGAAAGTTCTATCAATCGAAAACGGTTTCCTTTACCCAGGATGGCCAGCGTTTTTTGCTGAGCATTGAAGTAGTCGAGGTTCAGTGTTGCGATTTCACTAGCTCTGGCGCCGGCGTCATCAAGCAGGTGCAGGATGGTATAATCACGAAGTCCATCTTTTTGGGTAAGGTCAACACCACAAAAGACTTTAAAGATTTCATCCGGGTACAGAAAGCCGATGAGTTTTCTTTGGGTACGCTTCTGGGGGATGCTCAGTATCCTTTCGGCAATGTCTCGGTTTTCCGGATACATAAACCGCATCATCTTTGCCAGGGATTTCAGGGCAGCCAGTCGCTGGTTGCGGGTTGTGCCTGCATTACCGCGTTCGGATTCAAGGTGATAGAGAAAGGCCAGGATCAAGTCGGAAGAAAGATGGTCAATTTTGAGGGAGTCGATTTTTACGGAGCGATGCTGTGCAGCAAAGGGCAGAAAGAGGGAAAAGGCATCCCGATACGCTTTGATAGTTTTCCTGCTGCTACCTTTTATGCGAGGGAGGTACTGGTCGAAAAATTGATAAATACACGTTGAAAGTCTCATCTATCCTCTTTCTGTGAGGTGACAAAATGAAACAATGCCTGGCGATGACCGGCATCTAATACTTTTAGATATTTAATCGTATGTTTGTACTCAACATGCCCCATATAAGTAGCTAGCACGGGAAGCGCATTCTGAGGAGATTTGCCTCGTTCTTTTATACGTTTTAAGGTGTTTACGGCAAATGAGTGCCTTAGACTGTGCACCGTGGGTGAGTTGAAGTTTTTATTGCCGATAACCTGTCTTGGCTGGTCAAGGCCGATATCTTTCACAGCCTTGTGAAAGGTATAGCTAACACTGTTTTGCTGTAATCTGCCTCGAAGATTGCCTATTAAAAGATATGGAATATGATAATTTTCCAGCAGTGTGTCTCGCACCGCCAGGTAGTTTTCAATTTTTGTGGCCACAGCCATCGGAACAGGGATCAGGCGGTCCTTTTTAAATTTGGTTTTTTCAATATAAAGCGTCTTTTCCTCTTGCCGGTAATGGTTGCGCATAAGCCGCAGCGGCTCTGAGATCCGAAGTCCGCATCGGGCTATCAGCACCATAGCCATGTATTGGGACAGATTTTTTAAGTAACACCATTGGGCTTTACGTATTCTTTTACAAACTGCCGTAAGCAATTGATCAACTTGTTTTGGTGTGAATACAAAAGGAACAATATCGTTTTCCGACAGAGGGGGAATATCCTGCAATGGGTTTTGTTCATAGATGCCTTTACGCACCAAAAATTGGAAGAACACGCGTACCGAAGAAAGAACCCTGTTAACCGATCGTGATTCCAATTTCAGATCAGCCCTTATCTCAAGAAAAAATGAGGGCTTAAGTAAGCCTTTTTCTATCTCTTTCTCTTTTACATATCGATCAAACACTTTTAAATGGGACAGCGTTATTTCTGTCGTATAGCCTAAATTTCTGCGATAGATAAAATATTCGTCAAACAGTGGCGCCAAAAAGCTTTCAAAGATCTTCATCAAAAAGCACCTCCCGCATGAGTTTAATGTGAATGTGAAGATATTTTCGGGAGGATTCGAGACTGTCATGGCCCAGCATTTCTTTGATTTCATAGATGGAAGCACCCGCCTCCAAGAGATTTTGAGCATAGGTATGTCGCAGCCAATAGGCCGTTGAAGGTAGGTTGACGCTACGCATAAGCGTCTTGATATGATGATTAAGTACCGTTGGAGAGATGGGGCCAAAGGGGGGATTAAGACTTAAAAAAAGCGTTCGATGTTCACTTTTCGGCCTGACACCGACAAGGTAAACTGCGATGGCTTTGATAACTACTTCGGGCATAGGCAGCATGACAGGGTTATTGGTCTTGCGGTCTCTAACGCTTAATTCTCCCCTGCTCAAGGATATATCATCCAGAGTGATCGCGCATATCTCATCCGGGCGAAGTCCCAGCGTATAGGCCAAATGAATCATGGCATAAGTTCGAATATTTACAGGGGTAGAAAGCTTGAGGCCGGCAAACAATTTTTGTACTTCATGTGGTCGTAGAAAAGTGGGAGGTTTTGCTTGAGAAAACATAGGGGCGCTGACTACTAGCGGGGTAAGATTTCTTTTTATAATTTTGCGCTCCTGATACAGATATCGTAAAAATCCCCGAACCATAGAGCGGTAGGCTTTGCATGTTGCCGGTGCAAAGGGTGCAAAAAACTGAGCCAGAAAAACATCTATTTGTTCGATCTTTAATGATGAAAGATCGATTTTATGCGTTTGCAGGTAATCATTAAAAGCTGCAAAGACTCTTCTGATCCGCTTAATTCGCCGATAAGTGACCTGTTGGATTTTTGCATAATAGGCCAAATATTCTTCATAGATTTTCGGTAATCGGTACTCTTTCTTTTCTATGGGCTGGGGGATTCGGTTTTGCCGAAAAAGATAACGGGAAAGTCCTCTTACTGCATGTGCAGTTGACTTGCTTCTCCCTTTTTGGAAGTTTTGCATCGTGTTTAAAGTGAAGATATCAATCCAGGCAATTTCCCGGCGGCTTATAAAAGCGAGAAAATGCTTCAGTACTCTCTCATAACTTTCCACAGTTTTAGGAGAATATCCATTTGATATCATCCACAGCAGATAATCACTGATGGCTTGCTCAAGCATGGTATTGTTAACCGGCATGTCCATGGTTCTTTAGCCGTCTGCTAAATATCCTTAAATGTTTGTTTGAGAAGCTGTGAAACGGCAGACAGATCTTCTGTCCGATCAGAGTCACGGACAGGTTTTAGCGATAAGCCTTCTACTGGTATAGGCGGCAAATCGAGCACCTGAAAAAGCGTGCCGTCAAAGGCAATCAAATCTTTATCCATAAGACCATTTCTTGCTTGGATCTATTGCTCCGGTGTGATTTGCAGCAGCGAACAGATAGAATCGTAGCTGTAAAATGAAAGACCGTTGCGATCTGAAGCCAAAATAAGGAACAGATACAACAACAGCTCTTTTTGACTCAAAGAAGCTAAAAACCCATCGGTAAAAAAACGGTGCGGGATAAAGCTAAATCCGCCATCGATGCGCCTGATCCGTTCGGGGTTGAGAACTTTTTTCTTTATCATATCACAAAGCCCTCTCATTCTTAGCTTAACCGTAGCCTCGGCGGGGAAATTCATCCAGGATTTCTCCAAAGCACCCGCAAAAATGGCAGTGTGGGGTTTCTTCCAAGTAAAAAAAACGACTCCAAACACTCCATAATAGCTCCATACACCATGCCGACAGGCTTGTTGTAGATGCATCATCCATGTTTTTTTGATTTTTTTTGCTCAAACCATGCCGACGGCGGTTTTCGGCTTCGCGGTGGGCTTTTTTGCCTTTAGGAGTTTGGCGATATCGTCTTTGGGCTTCTCGGTGGTTTTTTCGTTTGCCGGCAAGACGGCATTCGTCACAGCAGTAAGCCTGTCCTTTCCAGCAACACCGACAAACATAAAAATCCAGATCGCACCAACGACAACGAATTTTACGTAATAGTCGAATGCACACGCCTCCGTGCTTGCAAACAGCCGGAGGATATAGTAGGAAAAAAGTGTCATGGTGGAGCTTCCGGCTGGATGCGGCAGCTCTTCTTTAAAGCCCGAAGTTGCTTCTTCGGGCTTTTCATTTTATCCTCCAGGGATAATTGCAAAACACTTGTGAAGGACTCAAGATGTTTTTTCAAGATACCCTCTCCGGTTAATGCCTATGATGTGATGAAATATGTTGGTTGGAATGACGTTTTGGACGAAAAAGCGGGGTGAAAAAATTAGATGGAATTAAAAGAACTATAAAAATTTATTAATTCCTTTGGAAGGAAATGGAATTATATGGGAATTAAACTCACAACATAATTAAACTGACAACATAACTAATCGGTATCAATTGAAATAAAAAACCCCACCTCTATTAAGAAATGGGGTTAAAAATAGTCACATACGCTTTCCTTTTGTAAAAGAATTAAAA
>JBARSG010000697.1:0-1759 GCA_049644625.1 Desulfobacterales bacterium
GTTACCCGCTATGTGCGCAAGGGCCTGGTGCCTAAAGTAAAAAAAATGACGGATCGACACAAACGCGTGCGAGTGCTCATTCAGAAACTGTCCAAAGTTAACTGGGAACTGCTAAAATTGGAACCAAAAGAGTAAATGCCACCACACCGCTATCAACAAGCACCATGGGATTTTAAGTGTTGTTACCGGCATTGCTGCCCTCATCTGCAAGGATTGTCTACCAAATGGGTCTTTGAAGAATATCAACGATCCCATGATGAACATTTGGAACATTGGAAGGTCAGACAAATTCAACAAGAAGAGCTTGAAAAAGCTTTGGAGTCTATCGGTAAGTTAGAAAAAGAAAATGAAGTACTGAACGCCAAACTCAAGGTCCTGCACCAAAGACAGTTTAAATCAAACAAAAAACACAAACAGCAAAGCTCGGGAAATAGCACCAATGACAGATCAGCACCGGAAAAAAAGAAAAAACGTGGTGCGCCCAAAGGGCATCCGGGCTGGCATCGTCGCAAAGCCGATCATATCGATAAAACCGTTATGGTTGCTGCTCCTGAAGTTTGTCCCCATTGTTCTTGTACTGATTTAACACCGGTTGAACAGTTAAAAGATCACCTTCAGGAGGATATCATTCTTCAACCGCGCACGCAGGTGACCAATTTCAGGCATCATCAGGCATTTTGTCCTAAATGCCGGCGCACGGTCATCCAGGCAGCTAAAGCAGAGTTGCCCAATTGCCACATTGGTCCAACCACAAAAGCGGCGGCTGTCTTTTTACGATACGGCTTGAATATCCCTTATCGAAAAGTAAAAGAACTCTTTGACGTGTTCTTTGATATGCCCTTTGTTCCGGCTTCGGCGATGAACTTTGACCGTACCGCCACCAAAAAAGGTCAGCCGCTTTATGAGGATTTAAAGCAAAAAGTTCGCGTCGCCGCCGCCGTCCATGCCGATGAGACCTCTTGGCGACAAGATGGTCTGGGGCATCATCTATGGTATGCGGGCAACGCTCAGCTGGCTTTGTATCATATTGACCGCCATCGATCCTCGCAAGTGGCCCAATCAATTTTAGGCGATCAGTTCGGCGGGGTTTTGCATGCCGATGGATATGCCGCTTATAATGCGGTTAATGCCACAGACCGTCAAACATGCCTGGTGCATTTAATTCGCAAAGCTAAAGAGATCAAACAGGAAATTTTACTGCGAAAACCAAAATTCCAAGATAAAGGATCAATCCGGTTTTGCAACCGCATTGCCAGCTTGTTGAAAAAGGCCTGTGAACTGGGACAAAAATTCAATAATGACCACATCTGTCAAAATAAGACGGAGGTTTTTGAACATCGCCTTTATTGTGCTTTAAACACCATATGCTCAGCCAAGCTTGCCGATGATAAAGCCGAAACGCTAAGAAAAAGACTGCTCGACCCCAATAAGGAATACGATCGCCTTTTTACTTTCTTAAAATACCCAGAGGTTCAACCCACTAACAATCAGGCAGAACAATCGCTGAGAAATATGGTGATTTTTAGAAAAATTTGCTTCGGCACCCGTTCTGCCCAGGGATCTCATTCCCATAGCGTGCTGCCCAGCCTTCTGATGACGGCCAGACGTCAAGGAAAACACCCGCTGACATTTTTCCAAACTTTATTTACTGCAGATACCCCCACCGCTCAGGCTGCCCTTTATAATGGCTCATCATAGATACGTTATTAGCCACTGCCTTGCCAGCAAGAGAGTTCCTTCATATGGACTAAACTGTTAC
>JBARSG010000698.1:0-1873 GCA_049644625.1 Desulfobacterales bacterium
AAGAGATTGCAAATAATATCGAATCGGTTACCCAAGACGACATCCTCCATCTGGCGGAAAGCATTTTTCAAAAAAGACCATTTGCGCTGACCCTATTAGGACCGGTTACCCATAAGAATGATTTTAACGATATTCTAACCCTCTGATTTATGGATACTTCTCCCGCTATCAAATTTCTCCGTTTAAGACCGGAATCGGATTCGGATATCCCCCTGCCCCGCTACATGACACCCAGGGCCTCCGGGATGGACATATGTGCTGCCATAGAAACAGATATGGTACTGATAAAAGGCGCTATTGCTTTGATACCCACCGGTTTTGCGGTTGCTATCCCCAAAGGATTTGAAATCCAGATTCGTCCAAGAAGCGGATTGGCTGTAACTCACGGTATTGGGATTATTAATTCCCCGGGCACCATAGATGCCGATTATCGCGGAGAAGTAAAGATTGCGGTTATAAACCTCGGAGAAAAGAATTATACGGTTCATCGGGGAGACAGGATTGCCCAAATGGTCGTCAAAAAGGTTTATCAAGCCAGACTAACGGTGGTGGAACAACTCGATGAAACCGATCGCAATAGCGGCGGATTCGGGCATACGGGGCGTTAAGATGAAAAAATCTTGGTTTTCAGAGCAGTTGCAATCTGAACTCGATTACAACCTCGAAATTTGCATATTGGCAAGCGGAAGCAGGGGGAATGCCGTTTACGTTTCCGGCGGTTCCACCTCAATCCTTATCGATGCCGGCCTTTCGGGAATCGAGATTGAACGTCGTCTTAACTCAAAAGGGCTTTATCCTGAAGATCTTGACGCCATTCTAGTATCCCATGAGCATACCGACCATATCCAGGGGGTGGGGGTTCTTTCTCGACGTTTTAACCTGCCGGTTTTTATTAGTTCTAAAACAGAAAAAGCCGCCGTTTCACAGCTTGGAAATGTCCGGGTGATCAAGAACTTTGAATGTGGCGCACCCTTTATGATAAATGACCTTTCCATACATCCTTTTTCCATATCCCATGATGCAGAGGATCCGTCCGGCTTTACCGTCAATCAGAACGGAACAAAAATCGGGATCGCGACAGATCTCGGCATTGCAACATCCATGGTTAAAGAGCATCTTAAAGGGTGTTCTTTGTTGATTCTGGAAGCCAATCATGATGAGGACATGCTTATAAACGGCCCTTATCCATGGCCGATAAAACAACGCATCAAGAGCAGAACCGGGCATCTGTCCAACGAGGCATCGAAAAACCTTTTAAAAGAACTGCAACATGACCGACTAAAATATGTGATGCTGGCTCACCTCAGCCAAACAAACAATACTCCCCAAAAAGCCCTGAGCGAAGTGGGCCGGGCAATCACCCATTGCAATGCACAACTTGATGTTGCAACTCAGGATGAATGCGGGGCACTGCTACGTCTCAAATAGTTTGGCAATACCCCGTATCCCTGGGGAGGCCTACCAAAAAAATCAATGAAAATTTTCCCCACAAGTATTATTCTGAACTCGCTAACGGCATTGAAATCAATCAGAGGTACGATGGCCATGGCGTTGCATATTCATATAATATCATAGTGTTGCGTAACCTGCGTTTTACTGCTATAGATCAAAGCTCGACAATATTTCCGAAAACCTGTGTTTTTAGATATCAAAGGGGCAAATCCTTTTTTGAAGGCTTGCCCTTTTTGCTTTTTGGTAAAATTTAGGATATATGTGATCAGAACTAATGGCATCAGGATGTGCTTATGGCAAGATAACGCAACGGTCGATTCAGACTATCACTTGCATTCTGCCGTGAAATGTGGCTTGTTTAAACTGAACACTGTGCCAATCAATTTTCAATCCAATTAGATAAATTTAACACCCAATGGTT
>JBARSG010000699.1:0-2309 GCA_049644625.1 Desulfobacterales bacterium
AACCATTGGGTGTTAAATTTATCTAATTGGATTGAAAATTGATTGGCACAGTGTTCAGTTTAAACAAGCCACATTTCACGGCAGAATGCAAGTGATAGTCTGAATCGACCGTTGCGTTATCTTGCCAGTATCGCCCCCATTCACAACAACAATTGATATACAGATATCATAACAAGAAAATCTGATTTTTGATGCTGGCTACAGTCTGGGTCTTTTTCGTCTCTCCTTGTGAACAAGTGCTAATTTATCAATTATGGCATCTGTCGCAAAATCCTGGATAGTCATTTCGTTTTCATCACAGAAAATCTTAGCTCTTTCAATTAAATCTTTCGGCAGTCTGGCGTTAAGCATCTCAGTTTCGGTTTCCTCAGGGGTCGGTTTCTTTTTCATGCTTCCATTCTCGTATCAGTTTTGACATAAATCTTTTTATTCCTTCAATTTAGTGCTCGGTTCATGCCTTTACATAAATACCAATTCCCGCATTTTTAATCTTGCCCCGCTTCTTCAGAACCTTAACATTGTCGTATATTTTTCTTTTATTGAAACCGGTCTTTTCCATCAGTGTAGAGACATCAACGCCCTTTCTGTATCTTTTGATGAAACCAAAAACAGTATCAGCAGCTGTTAATTTGACGGGTTTCTTTGTGGCGGGTTTTTTAACAGCGACCTTTTTTACAGGGGCTTTTTTGGCTGCCACCTTTTTCACGGGCTTTGCTTTGGCCACAGTTTTCTTTACTGGTTTCGCCTTGACAGCTTTGGATTTCTCAATCTTCCCGACTGCGACAATCATTTTATCAACTTTCTTTGAGAGTGCCTTGATTTCTCTGTTAACCGCCTGCAGATCCTTTTTCAGTTTCTTTGTCATTTTATTCTCCTCCTTTGTAAGTTCTAAGTATTTCTTACTGGCAGGGACTTGTTTAACCCGATATTCCAGTCTAAGCGCATCGCTTTTTGTCATTTCAGAACTGGCAGCAACTAATTTAACAGGCCTCCGAGATCTTGTATATTTGGCACCCCTGCCTGAATTATGTGCTGCCAACCGGTTTTTTAGGTTATTGGTTATCCCACAATATAAAGATTCATCAGAACACCGAATCAGATAAACAACCCATTGTCTTTTATCCATTTTTCAGTTTTGATTATCCACTCGCTCTTTCAGTTCCTTACCACACTTGAAAAACGGTAATTTTTTAGATTTAACCTTAACCTTTTCCCCAGTTCTCGGATTCCTCCCGGTATACACTTTGTATTTCTTGACATAAAACGAGCATAATCCCCTGATTTCAACCCTGTCGCCATTTGCTAAGGCGTTTGACATCTCGTTAAAAAAAAGTTTCACCACAGATTCTGATTCTGATTTTGTGAGTCCAGTTTTATTTGCAAGGGCGATGATTAGATCTATTTTGTTCATATAATCTTCTCCATCTCAGACTAAAACGGTTTTTGTACAGCTTCCGGATCGCTGATGATTAAATTATATCCAATCAATAAAGATCGAAAAAAGACTCTTTCCCCAAATGTTTAGAATATTTTTTTAAAAGATTATTTAAAGAATCAGGGCCACCAATGTATATCCAGTCATCAATTGACCCGAGAAAACAATAACGTTCAGCAATAAAAGTTCGCTTTATTTTGTTATCAAGAGTAAATCGTATTACAGGTGAATAGCTAATTTCGGAATTGACTGAAAAATCGATGGCTGACTTTTCATCTTTAAAACCTGGTGCAAATATACTGCTAATTAATTCTTTTAATTCATCAATGTCCTGGTCTGACTCAAAAATAGTGATTACCTTTAATTTAACATCAAAAATATAACGTCTTGAAGTCTTTATCTTTTTTAAATATTTGTCAATTAAACGCCTTTCAATATCTGTAATAATTTTTGGTTGTTCCTTTCTCAAAAACACTTGAGCATTGATCGGATGTTCATATATTTCATAACCATCAGGTATTTTTTTAACCAATTTGCCTTCTTTTTTCATAGAGAAATAATACTTGGGTTTCCCTGTCTTGGTCTTACCTTCATGAAGATAATACGTTTTAGACCTTCGATTTGTATATTGAACTGTCAAAGAAAATATTCCTTTTTCAAAGGGGAAATTTATATCCGTTAATCATTACTATTAACCCTCTCCCGCAACTTCTCCGAGCACTTAAAAGTCACAACCTTCCTGGGCGCCAACATCATACTTTCACCGGTTGCGGAGCCTCCGGGACGCCCCTAAAATTATAAGTTTCTATCATAACCTCTTGATGTTATTTTGTATATTACCATAAACCCCTTTCGTTTAGCTTGATTCTATTAT
>JBARSG010000700.1:0-4897 GCA_049644625.1 Desulfobacterales bacterium
GGTAAGTACATGGGTGCTGACCTGCCCGGTGTATTCCTCGCGCACGGCTTTGAGTTTTCCGTTATCAATACCTTGAAAATCGACGGCATCCGGAAGATATGCCGCATCAAGCTTGATGGAGAGACCCGGCGCCAGGTCCATGCCAAAATGATCATGCGGAACCAGAATGATTCCGTGCTTTGGCAGAATACACATCAGCATGGGTCGGAGCACCTCTGCAGTTACATAAGCCAGTGCCGGGGTATCGATTTTCCAGACCTCGGCAAAAGAACAAGCCACTTCATTGCATACCGAATCAAGTTTACTGCCGGCACCTGCAACAACAGCCGTAACCGAAGCATCAGGATCAAGTTTCCCTGCCGCTGCAATCAGTTCCAGGGCCGTGTCATCTGCAACCCCATCCTTGTGAATAATATATGCAAAAACCTGTCGGGCCATTATTTAATCCCTCCTTTGGCTTTTAAAAGTTCAATAAGTTTATCAATTATCTCATCGATACTCCCTTCCAGAATCTCTGCGCCTTCACCCGGCTCAGACATAAAGTAATCGAGACGCTTTGTTTTTGCGCCGGGCTCTCCCACAGATTCCGGTGAAACACCCAGATCCTCGGCAGTGTGAACCGGAATTTCAAGTGATGCCACTTTTCTGATTCCGCGAATGCTTACATATCGAGGTTCATTGATACCGGTCTGAATGGAAAGGACACAGGGCAGATCAATTTCATACATTTCCTGGTTTCCGCCCGCAATTTCTCTGCCGACCTTAATTTTTTTATCATCCACAACTTCTATAAAATTTGCCAGAGAAGCAAAGGGCCAATCGAGCATCGCAGCCAGCATGCCGCCAACCTGAGCCGCTCCGTCATCTGCCTGGGCGCCTGTTAGAACTAAGTCGTAATTTCCTCTTTTGACTTCGGCTTTTAAAATAGCTGCGATCCCTCTTCCGTCAGAACCTTCAAAGGCATCATCTGAAAGCAGAATGCCTTTGTCAGCGCCCATGGCCATCTCTCTTCGCACAACTTCTTCTGCTTCCTCGTCTCCGACGGAAACAACGGTAACACTGCCACCGACCCTGTCTCGAATCTGAATGGCTTCTTCAACCGCATAATTATCCCACTCGTTTACCGAGCACACAAGATCGTCCCGCTCAATATCCGTACCGTCTCTATTGACCTCTATCTCATTTTCCGAGGTATCAGGGACCCTTTTAATGCAAACCAAAATCTCCATATTTTTCCTCCCCAATAGTTCCTTAATTGTGAATTTTGTACTTTTTGTGGCAAAATATTTTTGTTGTAACATCTCAATAAATATGGAGCCGGCTCAATATCACCATTTAATACACCAGAACTTATTGAGAAGTTACCACTTTAGGCATTTTAGGCTCTTTTTCGATCTTCAATCTATAATCATATGCCGCCCAATCAGTTCTACCAGATCAATAGCCTCCATCTCCCCTTCCAAACCACTTGTTTTAATGGCATCTTCAATATTGACCATACAAAACGGACAGGCTGTAACGATCACGTTCGCACCGGCTTGTTTTGCCATGTCAACCCTTACCTGACCCATTCTTTTTTCCTCTATGGGTTCATAAAAAAGCATCAGGCCGCCGCCTCCGCAGCAAAATGAGCGATCCCTGCAATTTCCCTGCATCTCGATCCTTTTTATACCTGGAATCGCATCAATAGCCTCCCTCGGACCATCATAGAGGTGATTGTGTCTGCCAAGATAGCACGGATCATGGTAGGTATATATTTTACCCGGGTCCTCAACACGTTTTAACCGGATGTTACCCGATGTTACGGCTTTCATTATGGTCCGGCTGATATGTTCCACCGGTGGAATACCTTTGTAATCATTTTTCAAAGCATTAAAGGTATGGGGGTCTGCAGTGACAATATTTTTAGCCCCTGAATTGAGGATCGCATCCGTATTTCGGTTTCGTAAATCCTGAAAAAGCATCTCCTCGCCGAATCGTTTCACTTCATGACCGCTGTCTCTTTCCGCCGGCCCCAGTATCCCGAAATCAATACCCGCAGCATTAAGAAACCGGGCAGCAGCCCTGCCGATTTCCTGTATCCTGTCATCATAGGACGTAACACTGTCAACAAAATAGAGCGTATCTGCGGTTTCGTTCTTTCCAAGAATCTTCACATTAAAATCTTCAGACAAATCTTTTGTCCAGTCTGCACGCTTTTTTTCCATTTTACCGTAAGGGTTCCCGCGTTTTTCAATGGCTCTCAGCGGTTTTTGCAGGGATTGCGGCACCATCCCCTCATCCACCAGGCCTCGCCTTAAATCAACAATCTTGTCGATATACTCGATAAAGAGCGGGCACTCTTGTTCACAAGCGCCGCATGTTGTACACGACCAGATCTCATCTTCCTCCAGTAGATCTCCGATCAAAGGCCGGTCATTTTCAGGCTTACCTGTAAGCGGATATTTATTGAATGAATAGTCACGGCACTTAATGGATATAAACCTCGGAGAAAGCGGACGCCCCACGGCATTGGCAGGACAGTTGTCGGAACACCTCCCGCAATCTGCACAGGAATAAAAATCGAGCATATGTTTCCACGTAAAATCCTCGAACTTCTTAACTCCAAAGGATTCAAGCTCGTCAAGATCTTCATCCTCAACCCCCCATTTAACCGGTTTTACCGTACCCTTGTCCAGTTTCATAAAAAATACATTGGGCAGGGAGGTAAGTACATGAAAATGCTTTCCCAGGGGTAAAAAACACAAGAAAAAGAAGATGATGAGCTCATGTGAAAAATAGGCGCCCAGATGTAAGTCCTGAAGATGATCAACCGGCATACCACTTAGAATATGCGCTGCAAACCATGTTCCGGTCATTGGAACCAATATTTCAGCTTTAAATCCCTTTTGGATCTCGGCCGCAGCCTGGCTCCCTTCAAAAAGCATATCACACGTCACCAGCCCGATAATCAATAGCAGCACCAGCACCGCCTCCCAGGTATGTTCTTTTCCATACTTGGCCGGCACTGCATATCGTTCGGGTTTTACTATGATCCGGCGGTACAGTGCAGCTACACAGGCGACCAGAACAAATGTTTCGGCGAAATCCTTAAGAACCGTGTAAATCTGCCCGGCGGTACCGCTCATCCCCGGCAGCACATAATTGCTTGATAGTCCCAACATCACTAACGTTATGGATCGCAGGGACAGAATTACGAATCCCGCAAAGATAATAATATGAATAATTCCGGCATCCATGTACCTTGGATGCCGGTACTGCCCCACGGCATACTTTATCATCTTAAAAAATCGAGCGGCCGGACGATTAAGTCTTGGGTCCGGACAAGCTTTAACCAGCGGCTTTAGCCGAAGTGCAATAATATAAGTAAATATTCCAACACCAACAAGCGGTATGATTAATGAGAAAATCATGGTGGGAATTCCCAAAACAGTTGCTTCAGCCGGAGAAATCAAAGCTGCTTCCATTGTTTAATTTTCCACCCCCTGTTAATGAATGATTTTTCATTCATATTTATACAGACGCCCTTTTTTAATTCCATAACAAAGTTCGGTTTTTCAATCAATTTCGAATCTATTCGAGTATACCAAACTGACGTAAATTACAAGCTTCCTTGACAAATATCCATTTTCATCATAACAGATAATAACAAAGCAACCCTAGTGATCTGTGCTGACTAAAACGCTTTTTAACAAAATCGCCCCAACCAACCGAACCCGGACAAGCCCGCCCTCCTGCCAAGCGGAGTGAGGCGGACGGGCCGGAACCAAGAAATATTTGCCACCAAGGCACAAAGACACGAAGGATTTTATTTTGTTATTCTTTCTTAGTGTCTTGGTGGCTTTGTGGCGAGAAAAAAAATTGCCAGGCACAAAGGAAAACTATTTTTTTAAAATTTATCTTCGTGTCTTGGTGTCTTGGCGGCAAAAATATTTTCCCATAAAAAACGAAAAATTTACAAGTAATGAACTAAAAGAGGGAGAGCATGGCAAAACAAATTACATATGAAGACAAGCCCTGGGTAACCAGCTATGAAAAGGGGGTTCCTGAAAAAATAGAATATGAGGAAATATGTCTGCCGGAAATTCTGGAACGATCAGCCGGCAGGTTTCCCAACAAGATGGCTCTCCTTTTTCAGGGGTACAAAATTACCTTTCGTGAACTTAATGATATGGTAAACCGTTTTGCCGCCAGCCTTCATGACTTTGGCATTGATAAAGAGGATAGTGTAGCCATTCTTCTGCCAAACGTTATTCCCTGCGTTGTGGCCTATTATGCCATATTAAAGATCGGAGGCATCGCGGTTATGAATAATCCTTTGTATTCAGACCGGGAACTTGAATATCAATTCAATGATTCCGACTCAAAACTACTCGTTACCATAGATCTTTTAGCAAATCGAATGATCGATCTTAGGCCGAAAACAAAGATAAAACAGATTATCTATACCTCTATCGGTGATTACCTTCCTTTCCCCAAGAATTTATTGTTCCCGTTTGTAGCCAAAAAGAAAAACCTTGCTGCTGATGTGAAACCTGCTGAAAATGTTTATCCATGGAAAGACCTTCCGGCAAAAAATCCTTCCCGTTTACCTGAAGTTGAACTCTCGTTTGATGATATCGCTATGTATCAGTATACCGGAGGAACCACCGGTATTTCAAAAGCAGTTATGATTACCCATGGGAACCTGAGTACACAGGTCCAGCAGTTTGAAGCATGGTTTCCGACCTTCAATAAAGGTGAAGAAATAATGCTGGGTTCCCTCCCCTTCTTCCATGTTTTCGGGCTTTCAACTGCAATGAATTTTGCCATATACATGGGATGGGGAGATATCCTCATTCCAAAACCCCAGCCAGGGCCTCTGCTTGAAACTATCAGAAAATTCAAACCCACATTT
>JBARSG010000701.1:0-3455 GCA_049644625.1 Desulfobacterales bacterium
CACCTATATAATTACCTATAAGCCAATATTAAAAAGTGTTTATTCAAAACAAAGAACCCTGCCCAAGTCCTGTGAAGCCTATGTCGGAATGCCGGGTATTGAATATTTTCTTCTGTATAGGGATATAATGAATAAAAATGATGTTAAATACAGTGTACCGTTTTACAGGTTTTACAATGATATTTTGAAATTAAAAAAAACGATCGAAAACATTGACGGGGTATTTTGTTCCGGCTTCATTCCGGATTCGAATCATTACCCGGAACTAGAGTTCGTCCGGTGCCCGGCCGGCACAACCAAGCTGTCTCTTCTGCCAAACGGCGATATGTACCCCTGTTACCTCTTTTTTCAATTTGCTGAATTTAGACTCGGAAATATCCTTGTGGATGATTTTAATGCCATCTGGCAACATCCCATATTAAATAATTTTAGAACATTTAAAAAAAACAACTGTCCCAAAACTTCATGTTCTCTATTTTATTCCTGCCATGGTGGATGCCCGGCAATGAGTTATATTTTTTATAACACACTCAACGGGCCGGACCCGAGATGCGTTAATCAAGAATGATCGTTGAGGAAAGAAAAATTACTGGTTTTTACGATAAATTTTAGAAGGAGCATCATGATGAAGACATTTGATCTGAAAAATCATGCCCTGACTTCCGAGTCCGGTGAATTTATTTTTGGTCTGGAACATACCGGCAGCCATGCCTGTTATATGGTCTATGGGGTTTTAAAACCCGGGCAAAAGCAACGGGTGATAAAACCCGGGAAAGGTCATGAAGAAATGGTTCTTGCCATGAAAGGAAATTTTGAAATATCCGGACGGTTCAGCGGTCAGTTAAATGAAGGATGCGCATTTCATATTGCCGGTGAGGATACGGTTTATCTTCAAAATACAGAAACAACAGATGCATTTTATGTCATTGCCGGAGGCCATTCCCAAGACGCTCATCATCACTGATGCCAAAAGCGAAGCGAAAACAGAGGCCTATAAAAACGATTTCTTTTCAACTACCGGCACGACTACGTGGCTTTCCACCTGCACCGCTTGCTCACGGCAAAAGGGTCAACCGAAATGTCTGAGGAAAACAAGAAGCAGGGGACGTTTCTCCCAAAGGTCGCTGAGACGGCGGTCCGTCCCGTCGGAAAACGTCACCTCGGCATCCATAGCCATCTGATATGCTTCCGTTAAGGCCATTTACTCTCTCCTTCATGATGATGAATTTGATAATTGCGTATCATTTACCGTTATCGTAGCATATTCGCTTCTTCTATTTCCGTGGATACACCTTAAAACCTTGAATGTTGGGAAGACTTTTTTAAGATCGGAAGATCCGAATTGGGCTGCATAACGAGATGCGCCAACTCAGGGGGGTGTGGGTTACGCTTTCTGTTTATACCCGCATCCTTTGGTATGACAGGAAAGAAAAGTACCTTGTTTTTTGGTGGTTTTTTCAAGCAGGAACCTGGCGCCGCATTTGGGGCATTCTTTATCTACGGGCTTGTCCCATACTGCAAAAGTGCAGTCGGGAAAATTGCTGCAGCCGTAGAATATTTTACCCCGTTTGGACTTGCGCTCTACAAGAGTGCCGCCGCAGTCTTTCTCAGGACAAATGACGCCGGTTGCCTGCCTGCCGTTGCCCGAAAAAACCGAATGAGTGTTTTTGCAATCCGGGTAACCGCTGCAGGCATAAAACGTACCGTATTTTCCTTGTTTTATATGCATCGGTTTTCCGCATTTTTCGCAGACTCTGTCGGAAGTTTCGTCAGAAGACGGTTCAATAGGATGTATTACCCCTTTTTCATTCCTGGTGTAGTTTCGGGTATAAGTACATTCCGGATAGTTACTGCAACCCAGAAAATGTCCGTTTTTGCCGACCCTGATCGTTAGTGTTGAATTGCATTTGGGACAGACCAGATCCGTTGGCATACCCACGGCCTTTAAACTGAGCATGTCTTTTGAAGCAGTTTCGAGTGCATTTTTAAAAGAGTCGTAAAAACGTGATAAGATTTCTAACGAATTAACCTCTGAAGCTTCTACTCGGTCCAGATTATCCTCCATTTTGGCGGTAAATTCCACATCAAATACTTCGGGGAAGCTTTGCACCAGCAAGTCGTTTACGATAAATCCAAGCTCGCTGGGCTTAAAATAATTTTTAACGATATCCACGTATCCCTTTTCCCTGATTGTAGTGAGAATGGCTGAATAAGTGCTGGGACGGCCGATTCCATTTTCTTCAAGCTCTTTGACCAAAGATGCCTCCGAGAACCTCGGGGGCGGCAGGGTAAAATGTTGTTTGGGCTCTAATTTATTGAGTTTCAAAACCATGCCTTCATCAAGTTCGGGAAGATCATCTTTTGTCTGCCGGCTTTTGCTTTCTATTTCCTCATCCACAGACATGTAAAGGGCCATGAAACCCGGAAACTTAACCGTTGATCCGCTTGCGGTAAACAGGTAGGCACCGGCTTTTATGGATACCGAGGTCTGATTGATAAGCGCCTGCTTCATTTGCGATGCAACAAAGCGCTCCCAGATAAGCCGGTATAAGGCAAGCTGGTCTTTGGAGAGATACGGGGTTATTTTTTCAGGGGTGTTAAAAACCGATGTGGGCCGTATGGCTTCATGGGCATCTTGAGCCTTTTTCCGGTTTTTGAAAAACCTCGGCTTATCCGGAGCATATTTTTCTCCGAATTTTTTACGAATAAGTTTTAGAGCTTCGAAGGCGGCTTCCTTTGCAATTCGTGTGGAATCTGTACGCATGTAAGTGATAAGCCCTTCGGGTTCACCGGGTCCAAAATCTATACCTTCGTAAAGCTGCTGTGCGATGGTCATGGTCTTTTTGGCTGAGAATCTTAACTTACGTATTGCTTCCTGCTGGAGTTTGCTGGTAATAAAAGGCGGAAGAGGGTTTCTTTTTGTGGTTTTCTTCTGAACTTTTTCCACTGTGAATTTTTCTTTGGACAGCTCTTCCACGATGGAACTCGATGCCTTTTCGTCGGGAATTTTAATTTTTTCCCCCTTCTTTTTAACCAGCTTTGCCGTAAATGGCGGCGGTGCGTTGTCCTCAAGGTGAGCCGTTATGGACCAGTACTCTTGGGATTCAAAGGCCTGGATAGCCCGTTCCCTTTCACAGATGATCCGCACGGCAACGGACTGCACCCGCCCGGCACTGAGTCCGCCTTTTACTTTGCGCCACAATAAGGGAGATATCTGGTATCCCACAAGTCTGTCGAGAATCCTGCGAGCCTGCTGGGCTTCATACTTGTTACGGTTGAGATCTTCAGGCGATGCAATAGCCTTATGAATGGCATTTTTTGTAAGCTCATGAAAAAGAACTCTGTGGAATCTTCTCCCCTTTTTTTTGAGGACTTCGGCGGTATGCCATGCGATGGCTTCACCTTCCCTGTCCGGGTCAGGCGCAAGGTAAATATCATTTGAATCGCCCGCAGCC
>JBARSG010000702.1:0-2190 GCA_049644625.1 Desulfobacterales bacterium
ATCTTATCCTGGTCCCTGGCGGGATGAGCTCCAAATAAACATTCCCACAAGTACAAACAGGATTTTCGCAAGCAGTAATTATGCACTCGTATTTTTCTGTCCAGCTACCGTTTTTGATAGTTGCGATTATCTTTTTTTGATCATTAGCAACCGAAAATACCATTTAGTTCCCTCTTTCTGATCACACTAACCCTTACCATTGTTAGCATTTTGTGCCTCATTTTATATTCAATGACGCCACGGTCACATGATTTTTTCCATTAATCTCTTGAATGTGCGCGTCTACAATTTGAATCCGAACTTCGGGATAGAGCTTCTCCTTCTGTTTGATAAGTAATCTAAGGTCTTCTTCGACATCACGAAAATCCCGTTTGCTTTGGGTTGGATTTAGCTTTCGATATTCAGACATGTACTTCTTGATCGAACGTTTCCGGGCCTTTTCATCCAGACACGCAATGTTCCATGCGCTCACTGCACTATTGAGATATTGCTGCTTTTCTTCGATATCCTCGCCCATTGCAATATAGTCACCAGCGAAATCCAGAACCATTTCCGATATTTATTTTCTTTTAGATTTATTTCTTCTGAAAATCATTAGTCCATTTTCCGTGCCAACAATGTTTATACAGACTTCATAAATCCGATCATAACCAATCGATAGGGTTTCGCATCCCGTGGTTTCCTTTGTTCCGGACTCAGGAGTAAGTCATGATGGCTATCAAACCTGTAAAAGAAAATATTTGTTGTATGATAATATTTAAAACTCCACCTTTCTTGCATTAACTAAATTTTAACAAATTCAAGACTACATGCATTAGTCTTTTGTGGGAATAAATTTAAGATTTCTTTAGTCTCTGCGGAATGTGATACTCTTGCAAAAAAGTCAAATATCTTTTAGTTTCAATAGCTTGTGATACTATTTAGATATCGATCGCCCTTGCTTAAAATTATTACCTAGCCCAGATTTTCCCCCGACCCTGCATCTTGTGTCTTTCCCTTCTCCCTTATTCCGGTTTTCAGGTTTTGATTTAGTTTGTAAATCACTAAAATTTGATGTTCAATTTTTTTGTCTTACGATCTCCCTCTTGCCTTCTTCAAATCCTTCCAAAATGGCTTATCGAGAAAACTGGTTTCGTCGAGTGAGCAGAGTTGTTTGTACAGGGGCTTGGTGACGGTAAAAGCCATAATGTCAGGCGGTAAAAACTGACGCATGGCGATGTCCGTCGCACCAATTATTGCTTTGGGGCTTTCTAAATCATCAAATAGTGGAGCCAACAAACCGCAGCCAGCGGCAAATGGAGCTGTTACGAGTGGCGGACTGGATAGCCCCTGACGATAGTACGCGCCGACTATGAACAGACTTAACTGATCGGGATTGATGAAAAAGGTCACGGTCTTTAGATACGCGAATTGATCGTCCTTGAGTGGACCAACTAGGATGTTTGGGTGCGCGGGCTTGTAAGCCGGAGCATGATCGATCCACTGACCCATCAGTTCGCCGGATGCCTTTAGCCCTTCCTCTCCATACAGAAAGTCGATATACTCTTGCCGGGAGCGTGTTTTGACACCAAAAAGGTTTGTACCCGCTCCGCCACAGCCATAGTTATCCTCGGTGAGATGTAGGGTCTTTCCCTTGAGCCAGTTCTTGTAAAACATATACAAGCAAGCCCAACGACCCTCTACTGGCCGAACCAGTGGTTCAAAGGCGGAAGGATCGGGAGTGTCATAAAAGCCGATAAGCGGAAGGGTGACTCCGGCTTTCTCCATTAGGAAATTAGGATCGGGGTGCATACTTTCTCCTATTATTATTGATTGATTGGATCTTTCCATAATATCCAAAATTATATCACAAAGTCATCAAGGAAAACAAACCATAGCCTAAAAATAGACAGCTAAGCAAGTTGATCAACATTTTGGGGTTATGGAATTGTCTGAAAAGATAAAGTGTGTAGATCGCAAATCATTATTTTAACAATTATATTGAAGATTAGTTTCCTAAACCTTGAATTTTTGGCCTTCAAATATTCAACGTCGAAGGCAGAAATCATTACCCCGGCCTTAAAAAATTACCAAATTAAATAATACCAGATATTGTGGTGTAAAAAATAATTCAGGATCGTTATTGTTAAAAGATATCATAAGAAATTTGGTTGATATCCCAAAAATTTAGCATTTTGCTCTATATAGCAG
>JBARSG010000703.1:0-3630 GCA_049644625.1 Desulfobacterales bacterium
GGCTTCATTAAGTTTGCCATCCTACTTTAATGCAACACCCAAATTTAGATGCGGTGCAAAAAGACTAGGTTTTATTCTCAATGCTTCTTGGTAATGCTTCATAGCTGCATTAATTTTACCTTGCTCCGCCAAGGCTTCACCCAGATTAAGGTGCGCTACACTGTTTCCATCCGTAACATCAAGCGCATGTTCAAACAGCGTCGTGCTGTTGGACCAGTATCTTACTTGCATCCGGGTTGTTATCATGCAGATTACAAGAATTGCCATTGTTATTGCGGCAAGTCCAATTCTTCTAAAACGCCCTTTTGGGATCAAATCAGGAACCCCCCAAGCGATAATGATAAAAATTCCGATAAGGGGTACATAGGTATATCTGTCGGCCATTGCCTGTACACCTACTTGGACAATCCCAATCACAGGCACAAGGGTACCGATATACCAAAGCCATCCAACGGCTAAATAAGGTTTTGTTCTTAACATCCGAAAAACAAAAACTAATACCAACACAAGCAGCAGCCCGGCGCCTGCGACTTTCCACAATGACATAGATTCCCGATACGGATAAAGGACTGCAAGGTTATGGGGCCAGATCATTTTCCCGATGTAGCTGATATAAGAAAGCATGGCATTGGCAATCCGATCATGAAATGGAATCGCAGCCAAAGAATTGACGGCCCCACTGCTTTTCTGGACAAGATAGGTTCCGATACTTGATGCAGCCGACAAAAGGAATAAGGGAATTTTTTCGCAAATCAAAGCAAAATTAAACCGCCTTTGTTGTGAATTGTTCTTGTCTCTTGAACCAAGTTCAAATCTTCTTAAGGGCCAATAATCCAGCAAAAGAAGAACAAACGGCAGGGTTACTAGCATGGGTTTGGCCATAAGACCTAAAATAAAAAACAGAACGACCAGCAGATATTGATTAAACTCTGAACGCTCAACATACCGTGTGTAACTCCACAGGGTCAACATCCAGAAAAAGGTGCTGAGTAAATCCTTGCGTTCCGCCACCCACGCAACTGACTCTACATGTAAAGGATGCAGCGCAAATAGGGCAGCAACAAAACCGCTCTGCCATAACTTCCCGGTCATCCTTTTGAAAACAAGAAACAGCAATAAGGTGTTCAATATATGTAACAGCACATTTGTCATGTGATGCTGGCCGGGATTCATTCCATAAATCTGGCAGTCCAGCATGTGAGAAAGCCATGTTAATGGATGCCAGTTGCTTGCGTGTATAGCAGTGAAAGACCATTTTATGCTCTCTAACGTCAATCCAGCCTGTACATAATGATTATGGGTGACATATTGTCGGTCATCGTAATTAACAAATGAATAATTTCTCACCTGACAATAAACGGAAAGGATGGCAATTACGAGAAACAGACAGACTAAGATGTCCGGCCGCACATTGAAAAAAGTATTTTTTTTGGTGCTTTTAAAGGTCATGATTAAGTTAAATAGAACGCAGATTTTCGCAGATATACACAGATAATATTATTATTCATAAATTAAAAATCTTGACAATTTGTGTTCACCTGCCCGCTTGTGCCTTGCATGGCAGGCGGGTCTGTGTCCAAAAAGAATCCAAAAGGTCGAATAAAGAATGAAAAACCTTTTACGATCGCTGCTTGGAGTGAATATCCCATATGACATATCCGTTATTTTCATAGACTTTTCTCCAGCATTTGTTTTCTAGACTTAAAAAGCGTTTAATCTTTTCCGGCGAAAAATTATCTTTTAAATATTTTTCAACCAGGTCGGTCCGCATCAGTATATGTGTAACACCCATGGACCGGATATATTCAATAAATTTTTCTTCGTCGGTAGAGTTGTCTACCATCTGCCTTATGGTATTCATCCCAAAAGAAGGTTCATTTTTATAATTTCTATCAAGATAATACCCACGTCTGCCCAGAAACATTGTGAAAAGCTTGGCATCATCGGGTAGATTTTCGTTGATATATTTTACTGCATTGTAGTGCAAAAGATGATGCTTCAGAAAGGCTTCTCTGGACTCCTTGCCAAGTAGATAGGGAAAAGGCTTAATCGTATGGACGCGGTTGTTTAGATAAAAAAAGTTCAACGCTAAAAACACTGCAACTGGGCCGAAAACAACGGTACGGGATATCCATCCGGCTGTTTTGGAAGTCAAAGAAATCGATCCCGTTTCAAGTCGATCTGCAAGGCTTTTTATCCCCATAACGGCAAGAATGGCCAAAAACGGCAGGGTGGGAAGGAGATAACGAACCTGTTTCTCGGTCAAAAGATAGGCCGTAAGAATGAAAAATATCGAAAAAAATAAGAATAAGAATTTGTCTCGTCCATGTTCTCTTTTCAACAGAATAAACGGTGCAAACACGATGAGGATGGGATTGAGAACGCCCTGGAAGTATTGGTAGCTGTTGTCTTTTCCCTGAAAGAACATCCGTATGGGAATCAATAATGTTTCCCAGAAACTTTCGCCGTACATGATTTCCCTCATTTTAAAGAAACTAATGTTTCCGGTTTTTTCAATTGCCTGTCCATACAATATTTCTTGAACCGGCTGGTGATGTAATGATTTAAAAAAGCTATTGAAAAGCGGATAAAACGGATTTCCTGTCTGAAGATAATTCTTTAAGTACCAGGGCAAGGCTACCAGTGCTGTAATAATAAAAAACATTATGCCGTATTTAAGTGAGCCTAATTGCTTGTTTGTGTCCCGTACATAGCTTAACATCAAAATCATACTTATAATAAAAAAGGCAATAAGGGCATTATATTTTGATCCTGCTGCAATTCCCATACAAAATGAGGAAATCAAGAGCCACTTGAGGTTTTCATATTCAGCGTCGCGCCACTTTATAAACGCCATAACACTGGCTGTAGTAAAAAAAGTCATTCCCAAATCGATATAGGCCGATGTGGACAGCCAGGCTACTATGGGAGTCGTGATAAAGATAACCATGCCCAGCAAACCCCAGTTGCGGCCAAACCTGTGTTTGAGGTAAAAATAGATTAGCAATCCGGTCCCCATCCCAAAAGCAAGGTGAATAAATTTGGGCGCGATGTCATTTTTAAAATAAAGGCTGATAAGATAAAGAAGATTCATGTACATGGGATAGTAGGAGTAATCCGCCCATGGTATTTCATAAAATCCACCGTGTTTTAACCATAGTTTGGGAACAGCCAGATGATGAATAAGAGCATCGCGGGATATGGGAGGGGTGAGATTGAGTATAATTTCCGTACAAAAAAATACTATAATAGTGGCGCTTAAAAGGTATGTGGCAGCTTTCTCGAGGGTTTTACGATTCATTTTTTTTCGCGCAAGCTCTGTCTATAAGGGCGTTTTATCTGGTACAATTGCAATCTCTTTTTTAACCTTATTGCCAGTTCTTCCGGTCCCTTATCCAAAGCCAACTTAAGCCCTTTTTTAGCAGTTAAAACCGCCGCATCAAACTTTCCCGTCTCTGCATACGCCGCAGCAAGAGCGTCAAGTGCCAACGGTTGTTTATATCGAGTGATCTTACAGAGTTTTTCGGCAAGTTTAACCGCCTCTCCGCCATTTCGATAGTTCCCATCTTCACAAGTTCCCAATATCCATGAAAGATTATAGAGGGCCTGTGTCATATTCGAACTGTAATG
>JBARSG010000704.1:0-3806 GCA_049644625.1 Desulfobacterales bacterium
CCCCCGGATGTCAATGGATTTTATCGGACTTAGTTGGACCACAGAAATGAAAAAGGCCCTGATTTTTCAGGGCCTTTTGGATGATATCAGATGATATCGGATTGTATTTTGGCTCCCCAGCACGGACTCGAACCGCGGACCCAGTGGTTAACAGCCACTTGCTCTGCCAACTGAGCTACTGGGGATCAATTGGAACCTTTCTCTCTAATAAAAAAATAAATCTCAGTCAAGAAAAAATTTGATTAAAAATATTCTCCTAAAAAAGAATGATCATGAAGAAAAGAACACACCCGTCAACATTCTTGAAACGGTCATCAGCAATTCTCAGTGAATACAGGAAAGTCAAAATGCAATAAGCTGAAACAAATCTCAAATTTATTTATCGTAATGATTCGTAATTTTTTACCTAATGCTTCCCCAACATATTGTAAAAACTGTCAAAAAATAGCACAATTATTGTCAATTATTGTCATTGCATTGTAGTCTAATTGTTCACGCATTTAAGTTAACTATAGGATATCTGACGTTTTCTCTAGTTTTTAATTTAAAATGTTAAACCTTGCACAATTTTTGCATTACATATTTTGATCAATTTGGGTTCTCAAGTGCTCGCGCATCTTTTCAGCTGGGTTAAATAAAAAGAAAAGATAAGTCCCGGTGTTTATAACGGCATTCTGGGAGACTATAATTTGTGTTATAGGTCTGTAAGATTGTCAATTTTTCTCAATAATCTTTGGCAGGGCGATTGAGTCATAAACACCACTTTTCGAGATAAAGATATGAGTCACGATAGCAAAATTTATGTTTGGCAAAAAATTAAGGGCCGTCGGGAGAAAGTTATGGATGGGATTATGATTGAGGATTATGATCGCAGGCAGAAAAATGATCCCAATTACAACGGTCTTGAAAGACGTAGCGGTGAGGACAGGAGAAGTGAAAAAGATGAGAAAATAATTCTGCTGGTTACAGACAATCCCGACGATGAACGGTTGGTACTCGGTGCATTCCAAAAAAATAATATTGTAAATAAGGTGGTGGTTGCGAGGGATGGGGCCGAAGCGCTTGACTATTTGTTCGGAACCGGGATCTATGCGGGCCGTGAACCGATGAAAATGCCTAACATTATTCTTTTGGATTTGAATCTTCAAAAATTAGATGGCTTGGAAGTATTAAAACGTTTGCGCAATAATGAACGGACGGATTTGCTTCCTGTGGTTGCTTTTACTTCATCCGAGGATGATCGGGATTTAAGGGATTGTTACAGCTTGGGGGTCAATAGCTTTATACGAAAGCCTTCAGAATTATTCCAATTTTCTGAAACCATAGGTCACATGGGCCGGTACTGGTTGGGGTTGAACGAATCCCCACCACAGGATAAAGAGTTTATGAATAAATCAATCCGCGTATTGATCGTTGAGGACTCTGAAGATGACGCCCTACTGATTGTGCGCCAATTAAAGAAAGGGGGCTATAACCCAACTTACAATCAGGTTGACACGGCTGAAGCCATGAGTGAAGCCTTTGAAAAACAAACATGGGATGTTATCCTATGCGACAATTCCATGCCCGGTTTTAGTGCACTTGATGCGTTTGATCTATACAAGGAGAAGAGGCTCGATTTGCCATTCATTATTGTATCCGGTGCGATTGTATATGAAAATGCAGTTGCGATTATGGAGGCTGGTGCACATGATTACATATTGAAAAACGATCTGGCGGAACTTGCTCCTGCTATTGATCGTGCATTGCGTAAGACGAAGAATCGGCAGGAGAAAAACAAGGCTGATCAGCTGATGCCCCATTCAGTGAGATCAAGGTAAAGAATGATTTAGCCAAAATCCATTTTGCCGACCGAGAACAGACGGTTCTTTCCTGCCTTATTTTTCTATAATCCGTATTGTTCCAACGTATGAAAAATTTTAAAATTGTGAAATAAATTTCACAAAAATTAGGCAGATATTGTTCATAATATTTGATGATGTTAATGGTGTTAGGAAATATAACTATTTAGAATAATTATAATTGCATTTAAATTAATCATTTTGGCATGATTTATGCTATAATCATTAATAAGACGTAAAGCGATCTTTAAAATCAGTATTACCGTAAATAAGTGCCACCCAACTTCAACACCAAATAATAAAAACCATGGGATGGCCAAAAATTTTCAAAGGTTTTACTTAAAAAGGGAGTTTGAGGTGGCACTTATTCAATAGGCGCTCTGGTCTACTTGCATCTGAATTCTCGGTAATCTGGAAAATATGAAAAAAATGACGTGCACCACGTTTAATAACGGCATTTAGAAAAGCTTTTATGTAAGATGTTGGGAAAATTGTCTATTGGTGTGTGCTATAACTGTCAATAGCGTATTTCAACGACTCAGTATTATTAAATATTGTAATTGACTAAAAAATCCGATAATTTTAAAATACTGATGAAGGAATTGGCGATGGCAAAAGATAAGATATCGGAAGCAGTCAACAAGGAGTCTTTCAAGGAAGGAAAGATTATAACTGTCATCGGTAGTAAGGGGGCGGTTGGAACTACAACAATTGCCGTAAATTTGGCGGTCAGCCTGGCAGAAAATAAGGACGTTCAATCGGTTGCATTGATTGACATGAACCTGCTGTTTGGTGATTTACCCCTTTTCCTTGAGAGTAAGCCAGAATATAATTGGAGTGACATCACCAAGACTATTTCCCGTCTGGATGACACTTTTTTAAAAAATATCCTGTCCGTTGATGCTTCGGGAGTTTGTGTCCTTCCATCTTCAAGTCGCTTTAGCGACCAAAACGAAGTGACGCCGGAAATTATTGAGCATTTACTAATGCTTATGCGAAGAGTGTTTGATTTTGTGATCATTGACGGCGGCCAACCCCTGGATGATATCTCTTTTAAAACTCTGGAATTGTCAGACATTATTCTGCTTGTTTCAATTTTAAGCTATCCTTGCCCATTGATCACGAATAAGCTTTTAAGAGCAATTCGTGATTTAGGTTTTCCTCCTGATGAAAAAATCAAGATCGTTATCAATCGTTATTTAAAAAAGTCAAATACTTCCATAGAAGATGCAGAAGCTTCATTTGAAAAAGAAATATTTTGGACCATACCCAATGATTACCAAACAACATCAACCGCCATAAATGAGGGAAAGTCACTTGCTCAATTTGCACCGCGAAAAGCCATCACAAAAAATTTCAGAGAATTGGCCACTAAATTGGCCTCTGAATCTGATAAAGATGATTTGTCTCTTTCCTCATATCAACAGGCAATTATGAAGAAGACAAATAGGCATACTTATGTATATCAGAATGAATCTCTGTTTATCAACAGGCGTCGAAGGAAAGGCGATATGGCTCAACCTGGCTCCGGTTCCAAGGCAAAAAGAACAGACAGGCGCAGAGAAATGAGAGACGGTATTATTATTGTAAAGTATGATCGCAGGCAGAACGATAACGCTAATAATAGTGGCCCTGAGAAGCGCTGTGGTGTTGATCGAAGAAGCGGCAAAGATAGAAGAAAAAAAGACTATTAAAAGCCCAACATCTCCCCTTGTTTACCAGAAAATTCAAGCAAAGACACCCTTAATGAACAATTCTTTTGAACTAAATGGATTGTCAGACGGCAGGAATGAATTAGCCTCACATTTTGTGATTGCCAAAATATTTGCAATTTACAAACGAAATCTGTTATAAATTCTGATAAATTAAAGGTGAAACATAAGGCACGCGGTCCGCAATCAGATATCAATTTAGTCAATTCCTAAATAGTGCCTGAACGAAAACTGTCTTTTCCGCCAATATCTG
>JBARSG010000705.1:0-6667 GCA_049644625.1 Desulfobacterales bacterium
CGTCAATCGTCAATCTCCTCAGGGTTTTCTCGTCAATGATATCCACACCCAAATCGTTTGCCCGTTTGAGTTTTGACCCAGGTAATGTACCTGCCACAAGATAATTCGTGTTCCGGCTCACAGAACCGGTTACCTTTCCTCCGGCAGTCTCGATAATCTTTTTGGCCTGGCTTCTTGTCAGGGTTTCAAGGGTGCCGGTAAGAACAAATATCTTGCCTTCCAGCAGACTTTGTTTTCGGGTGGTTTCACCAAGAATTTGAACTCCTCCGGCCATAATATCGTTCACTGTGTTCCGGTTTTCAGACGCTTTAAAAAAGCCTGCGATACTCTCAGCAACAACCGGCCCCACCCCGTCAATGGCGGTAAGATCATCTACTGTCGCACCAATGAGTTTTTCCAAACTTCCAAATGTTGTAGCAAGGATGCCTGCCACATATTCTCCCACATGCCGGATCCCCAGAGAATAAATAAACCGTGCCAGAGTAATCTGCTTGCTTTTTTCAATGGCATCTATAATGTTTGCGGCAGATTTCGGTCCCATTCGTTCCAGGTTTTTGAGCGTATCTTCATTCAACCGAAAGATATCCGCATATGAAAAGAGCAACCCCTTATCTACCAACTGCTCGACCAGTTTATCTCCCAGGCCGTCGATGTCGAACGTACCCTTTGATGCGAAATGTTTGATTCGTTCTTTTACCTGGGCGGAACAGGCAGTGTTAATGCACCGTAAGGCCGCCTCATCTTCAGCACGAACAACAGAAGAATGGCATACCGGGCAATGCTGCGGCATTTTGAATGTGCTTTCTGTGCCCGTCCTCTGGGAAGCGATCACTTTAACCACTTCGGGAATCACGTCCCCTGCCCGCTGGACCAGAACCGTGTCGCCGATTCTTATATCTTTTCTTTTTATTTCATCTTCGTTGTGAAGGGTTGCCCGGCCGACCATGGCTCCGCCGATATTTATCGGACCAAGATGAGCCACAGGAGTTAACACGCCGGTTCTTCCGACCTGGACTTCTATACCGGTTATCCGCGTCGTCTCTTGAAGCGCTTTAAACTTATAAGCCGTGGCCCACCGAGGGCTCCGGGAGGTTGCTCCGAGAAGCTGCTGCAATCCAATATCGTCCACTTTAATCACAACACCGTCAATATCATAGGGCAAAAGATGACGCCTTTCGGTGAGTTCCCGGTAATATTCAAGGACCTCCATGATGGTGATTTGGGGTCTGATATGCGGATTGACTCTGAATCCCAACTCCTGCAAGGCATTCAGGGTATCGGCGTGCGATTGCATAACAAAATCGGTGACAATACCGATACCATAGAAAAATATTTCCAAAGGACGGTTGGCCGTAATTCTGGAATCGAGCTGCCTTAAAGATCCGGCCGCCGCATTTCTGGGATTGGCAAACGGCGGCAGATTCTCATTGAGACGTTCCTCGTTTAACCGCTTGAACGCTTCCTTCTGGATGAAAACCTCCCCCCTTGCCTCAAGGCGTGAGGGAATGTTTTTATCTTTTTTGCTTTCAAGGACCATGGGCACGGATGGTATGGTCCGGGCGTTTGATGTAATCAACTCACCTTTGAAACCGTCACCTCGGGTGGACGCAGTGACCAGCCGGCCGTTTTCATAGACAAGCTCAACGGCAACACCGTCTAACTTGGGTTCTGCCGTATAAATAATGTCACTGTCCATATTGAGATTTCTTTTAATGCGAAGGTCAAACTCAATAATGTCCGAATCTTTAAACCCATTATCCAGGCTCAGCATGGGAATGGAATGCTCAAAAGTTTCAAATTTGTCAAGAGGGGGCGCCCCAACCCGCAACGTGGGCGAGTCCGGACTCGAAAGATCGGGATAGTCGGTCTCCAGCCGTATCAACTCCTGCATCATCCGGTCATATTCGGAATCCGATATTTCCGGGTCGTCCAGCACATAGTATCGGTAGTTATGCCGGTGAAGTGCTTTCCTTAAGTCTTCGACTTTTTTTATTACAGAAGAATCTATAGGTTCTTTCATGAATTATTTGCCCTGATCATACCGGTTTTGCTAATTTGGAAAGTTCATCTTTGACTTCATCAATAATCTCGTAAAACCACATCAGATCCTCTATGCTGAGACGACCCGCCTTTCGCTGAGATTCTCCCCCGTCTTTTCTTGTAAACACCCGGGGACCGATCTGGACTTTGGGTTCGCCGTTGCCATACTGATTGATCGAAACAACAAGTCCGGTTTCTTCACATTTCCACTTGTTTAATATTTTATCTTTTTCTGGGTCAAATGCCATATTCTCCTCCGTATTATTAAGATAGTTCAGTCAATTTTATAGTTATACTCAAAAGCTATGTCAAACTCATTTTGGACCATGCCTTTGAGGTTTGATTCAAAAGTGTGATTGATCCCTTTTACATGTTGTTATGGACAGGCGCAGTATTTGCACAGAAAAATGTGCACGCACGCACAGTTTTCTGTGCATTCTCCTTTCATGCCCCCTTCCCCTTGAGGTGAATCTTAAATAAAAAATCTTTAAAACACAAAATCATGATATTCTCAAACGCCCATTGGGCAAGGGCTTCCGAACATATTGCCCTTAAAATACCGCTTAATATTCCAATGGGTTTAACGCAAATACGGATTTGGCACGAAAATTGACATAAGAAATAAAATTATACCTAGTGTCCATCCATAAATGAGGATTTTTCTTCAAGATCAAGGCATGCGAAAAAAATAACCGCAGGCATATAGTTGATATTTCGAGGATTGTTTTTTGAGCATAACGCAGAGATTGGACAAAAAAACCATTTATGGATGGACACTACCTAATTCCTGCCTTTTTAAGTTAGGAGACCCTCTAATGAACAAACTTCTTTTTATCGATGATGAAGAAGGAATCCGTCGTTCCGTGGTTCGTGCACTCAAGAGTGAGCCATATGAAACCTATACCGCAGAAAACGGTGAAGCAGGCATATCCTTTGTCAAAGACAACATTTTCGATATTGCAACGGTGGTCTCGGATTATAAAATGCCGGGATTGAACGGTCTTGAAACACTTGGCGTCATCGGGTCCCTCAATCCCGAAATAACCCGTATCATTCTTACCGGATACGCAACCATGGAAGCAGCCATTCAGGCCACAAACCAGGGGATTGACGGTTTCCTGACCAAGCCCTTTGACAATATTGAACTCAGGGCCAATCTCCACATAATTAATGTGCGAAAGCGACTCAAGCAATTTGTTTCCGAACCGGTGTATAAAAAGATTGAAAAATCACCCGGAGTTCTGAAACCCACATCCCATGAAGTATCCGTCCTTTTTTCCGATATTCGCGATTTCACCCGGATGTCCCAGCAGGTTCCACCGGATAAGGTTGCGGCCTTTTTGAACAACGACTATTTTACCCCCTTGGGTGAGATCGCATACCAATATAACGGAACCGTGGACAAGCATATTGGTGACAGCATTATGGTGGTTTTCGGCTCGCCGGTTGAATGCGAGGATAATGCGATCAGAGCGGTAAAAACCGGCATTAAAATGCAAAAAAGAGCAAAGGAAATCGATAAGATACTTTATGAAAAAAATGGGTTACGACTGAAAATTGGTATAGGCATTTCAACCGGGAAAGTTTTTTCCGGCATTTTGGGGTCATTGAGAATCAAGGAATTTACTTCCATTGGCATGCCGGTCAATATTGCGGCACGGTTGCAAGGCATGGCAAAAGGCGGTGAAATCCTGATCAGTGAATCCACTTTTCAGCAGCTTCCCGGCGACATAGAAGTTGAAACACTTCCTTCGGCAACCGTCAAGGGGATAAACCAACCCATTGCCGTTTATCGGGTTAAGGTATAGGCTCAATCCTTGGGACTAATCGAACAGCCTGCCTGTATGTTTTGGCCTGAGAAACGAACCCCTTCAGCATGGTCCGGATAAACAGCGGTTATTTTTATCTCGCCGGTCTTAAGACCGGGTACAAAGAACCGATGTTTTTCTGCTCCTTTAAATACGCCGTTGCAGTCATAAACTTCAAATATATCACCCGGCGCTATGCCCACTTTTTCCCCGGAAGAAATAACAACTTTTTCTGCGAAGATTGACGTAATGTATCCTTTCCAGGGCTGTAAGACCACCGCATCACAGATCTGTTCTCCCATATCCGCAGCAATAGATTTTAACACATCATTTATTATATGGGTATTCATTTCATTGGTCCGGCCGGTTGAATCATAATATGATACATCATCATATAATATATCCTCGTCCTCGATTTTGCGCGTATAACTCTTATCAAGCAGTTTTGCGCCGGTCTGGGTATCGTATACCTCCGTCATTACCTGGACCTGAACATAGTTGTGAATGTCTTTGAACCACAGGATTCCTCGAGTCTCTTTATGGTTTGTGATATCTATTAACGCTCCGGTTACCACCTCATTCAAACCGAGCTGTCTACCGGTTTTGGCCAGATCAAAGTTTTCGATCAAGCCGGATGCCTGCCTGGGCAGGTTTACAAGATCATCAGGATAGTCAGGATCATCCGGCGCTAACACAAGGATGTCCTGGCATGAAGTCTTAATGGTTTCCACCAGATCTTTAATAAAGTTTTCTTCTAATCCTTTACCCACGAAGGTAGTTTTGTTTTCAAAAAACGCAATGGCAACCCTTTTTTTCAAATCTTCATCCGGAGCCTTATAATCCCGGATAATCCTCTTTGTCTTTTTTTTCATGTTGGAGTAAGAAGAACATCCGCTAATAAGTAGGATACAAAACGGCAAAAACAAAATCCATACAAGTATATGAATCTTTATATAAAGAGTTTTTATTTTTTTATTCATTATTTTTTCCTTGAAATACGGCGCTGACTGTGGTGGTAATGCCGCCTCTTGCGGTAAAATCTCCGGTAACGTTCATGAACTTGGGTTCCAGTACGGTAACCAGGTCATCCAAAATCCGGTTGACCAGACTCTCATAGAAAATCCCCACGTTTCTATATTGCAACAGGTAATATTTTAAAGATTTTAATTCAACGATTTTAGAATCCGGCCGGTACTTGATTGTGATACAGCCCACATCAGGAAGTCCGGACATGGGACACAGCGAGGTATACTCCGGCTGTTTAATGATAATATCAATGTCCCGTTGGGACTTGAATTCATATTCTATGCACTCCAGTACGTCGGCTTTGACGGTATCCGGATTTTTAATATTATGTTTTATATTCTTCTCGTTCCCCGGTGACATTGTTTTTTTCTCCGCTTTACAGGTGCGAAACTTGAGAGACAATTTTCTGCATATACAGCTTTAATAATTAATAATACGCCTTGTGTCAAATAGACTGTCACAATTTTTTAATCCCATGACCCTAAAGCGGCGACAGAGAATCTTGACACCGACAATTTTATCTGCTAACAGATCAAAATAATTAATAAAACTAATATGAAAAAGGAGTCTCATATGGGCTCGATCGATGAGTTGATTCTCAAGGCAACCAAAGAAATTGTCGTCAAATTTATTGAGACCGGACGGGTGGGTCCCGCCGGTTTCCATGAAACGTTCAAAACAGTTTACACCACTGTCGAAGAGATCGCCAAGGGTTCACAACAACCCCCTGAACAAGATACCGAAGAAACCGACTCATAACACACCTTAATTTATGGGTTTTGCAGAATAAGAGGTGATCCAATGATCAGGAAGCCAAATCCTCTGCTAAATGAGTTTCTGGACAAGATCATTGACATGCCGGAAATCGATTGAGAAACCGTGCCGCCGGATGTGAACCCGGCCGATGCATGGGACATGTACGATGATACTGTGGAAGGTTGGGTGCCCGTCTGGTTTCCGACCTTCGACCCTGAAGACGGCAGGCCCTACAGCGAGTTTGAGCGGGCCTATCTGTTTAATGAGAACCTGGAAAGAATCTTAAAGGCCATGAAGCGATGGCCGATATGGGGGTCTCCAAGCCAAAAAAAGCATGCGGTTGCCGTTGCCCTGCTACAGTTATATTGCGAAACCAGTGCACGCTGTCCAAAGGTCTAATCCGATTTTTTCAGCGGTGAACAATCCGGTCTGATTTCGATGGATACCTTGGGCTTCCCCGGCCCCTGAATCTTGAACCGTTTATCTTTCTTAAGCCGTCGTGATATCTGCTTTACTCTCTCAACATCTCTTTTAAACAGTCTGCTCTGCCGGATCCTGACCTTTCTTTTAAAATCGCCATATTTCCCAAACCTGCCGCCCATCAGTCTATCCCCTTGATTTATGGTGACCCTAAAAGGGTCGCAAATAGCATTCAAATATTATCTCATATTATTTTACCACCCCAATGAAATTCGCTTCGCTCCTCATTAACATGAATTTCATAGGGCAGGCAGAGACACGATGAGGCAGAGTTATTATTTTTTATTTTCCTTTTCGCTCATAGACCGAAAAACAAAACCAGACAAGCCCTCGGATAATATATCATCTGGATTAGCTACTATATCATAAAAGAATCCATTTAGAATTACTTTCTTGTCCCACTTTCAGAGGGACTGAATTTCTTTCCATTGCCGTCGTCCCTGCCCCGTTAAATCTGTAAGCTATTTTACCGGGCTCAAAGGCAATGGGAAAATATTATATCTCTGTGCCCTCTGCCTGCCCCGCCTGCCCCGTAGCTCCGGCAGATGGTACCGGGG
>JBARSG010000706.1:0-2081 GCA_049644625.1 Desulfobacterales bacterium
TCTTAAAAAGTACAACAAGCAGCAAAAGATCGGAGATATCCTGGTAAAACAGGGAGCCATTACCCAGGCACAGCTTACCGAAGCGCTTCATGAACAAAGACACAGGGCCGAATATTTGGGTAATATATTGATAGAAAAGAAGTTTATTACTCTTGATGAGTTGTATTACGCATTATCCAAACAGTCTAATATTGAATTTAAAAAACTGGATCAGTTTGATTTGAGTCAGAACCAGATTAATATCCTTGTCAGTTTTATCGGTCTGAATTATGCGGAAAAAAACAAAATCCTGCCCCTATCCCGAGAAGGAAACCGGCTTGTGCTCGGGTTGTCCGATGTGGCTAATCTTAAAATTGTCCATGAATTAAGCTCCCTGTACCCTTACCTTAAGATCGATTGTGTGTTGATAACGGATGCTGACTTTAAAAATATCTTCAAGTCCCTTTACGGCAAGTCTTTGAAGGGTTTGGAACAGGCCGAAGAAATACAGGAAATCGAGGATGTGGATAGTATTTCAGTTGATCTGGAGGAAAAAACCGATCTCAGAGAAATTACGTCGGAGGTCTACGGCGTTTCCGATGTTAGGGCCCAAGAGGTGGTTAACTATATCATCAGATACGGCATCTTGAAGAATGCCAGCGATATTCATATTGAACGGGACCGCGAAACAGCCAGACTCCGTTACCGAATCGATGGAATGCTTCAAACATTAAGACAGGACTGGCTCGACGAAAAACTCCGAACAATAACAGGAGCAATTATTTCCAGAATCAAGGTCATGTCCAATCTTGATATCGCTGAAAGACGCCTCCCCCAGGACGGAGCTTTCAGAATAACTTATGTAGACAAAGAAAATAATAAGAAAGTCGATGTGGACTTAAGAGTTGCTGTATGCCCGGCTATTGTTGGTGAAAATATAACCATAAGGATACTCGATTCCCGCACAGCCAAAGTGGGACTTGAAAACCTGGGTCATTCTAATCATGTGCTGAAGCCGTTCAAAACACTGCTTAAGAGTCCTGCAGGAATGGTCCTGGTCACCGGACCCACAGGAAGCGGCAAGACCTCAACGCTTTACGGAGCACTGCAGTTTATTTACAATCCGGGAATCAAGATCGTTACTGCGGAAGATCCGATCGAGTACAGCATTCCTGGAATTATGCAGACACAAATCCACACCAAAATTAATCTTACATTTGCAAGACTTCTCCGCTCGTTTCTTAGATCTGACCCGGATGTCATACTGGTGGGTGAAATGCGTGACGAGGAAACGGCAAACATAGGATTTGACGCCGTTCAGACAGGACACCTTCTTTTAAGTACGTTACACACAAACGATGCGGTAGGTGCTATCTCCCGATTACGCGGCCTTAACGTTGACCCCAACCAGATCGCCGCTGGCCTGATGGGAGTGCTTGCCCAGCGGCTTTTAAGGAGAATCTGTACTTCATGCAGCACAAAGTATATCCCCACCAAAGAGGAATGGAGCTTACTCTTTAACGATTACCCCTCGGATTTTAGTTTCTATAGGGCGAAAGGTTGTGAGCTATGTGATTTTACAGGATATAATGGTAGAATCCTGATTTCGGAGTTTTTTGTGATGAACGAAGATATTGTCCGTGCACTCATTACGGATGCAGGAGAAAAAGAAATTAAGCGTATCGCCATAAACGGTGGAATGAAGACAATGCTTGATGATGCCATTTTAAAATTGGACCAGACAACACTGTCCGAGATTATTAGAATTGTACCCCATGAAATGATAAAAGAATTTAAATCCAGACCGGAGGGACCTTGAGCTTCCGAGGACAATTTCAGATGAAATCAGGGCTTACAATGATTGCCGCCCTTCTCCTCATGCTCCAATCCGGAGGAGCTCATGCTGCGAACCTTAAATATGTGAGAACCGCCAAACACCAGGATTTTACAAGAATTGTGTTTGAATTCCGAAACGCTGCTCAATTTAAGGAGCCTGTAATCTATGGTGAGGGAAAATTTTCCGTGGCGTTTCCTGACAGCACAACAGTCCTGCCCCGACGAATTCTTTATAAGACAACCCAAATCCAGCCGGTTCATTCCAT
>JBARSG010000707.1:0-2008 GCA_049644625.1 Desulfobacterales bacterium
GAAAAAACGCATGCAACAGGATCTTGAATTTTGGTCCGGATACGATGAGCGTTTTGAGACTTTTAAACTGGGTATTCTTTTAAAACAAGCTCGTTTGGAAGCGGGGCTTACCCAGGAACAAATCGCAAAGCGTCTCAAAACTACGAAGTCCGTCGTATCACGTATGGAAAATCATGCGACCGATATCCGACTATCTACTCTCGAGAAATTTGCCGAAGCAGTAGGTCGAAAAATTTACGTTGCTTTAAGATAAACGATCATCCCGCTTAACCGAACTTGTATTTTTTTCTCTCCTGAGTCGGTTTGTTTCCTTTTTTGGCGCACAATCTGGATATTGAGAAGGCTCATGGCCGTCCCCCATTCCATACCCACACCCCGTGGCTGTATGTGGTGCTGGCTGAAATCCTGTCAGCGCTTATCGGCCTTCTGGCCGGGGGCCCGCCCACCGGGCCGCTAACCTGAATCCCATCGAGGCTTTGAGGGCCGAATAATTTTAAAATAAGGCCCCTGCATCAGTAAAAACCACTGAACCGACTCCAAAATGCAAGATGAACCGTCTATAATTGCAGGTTTCAAATAGAAATCGCTAAAATTATAAGGCTCTCAGTATCGCGTATAGAAGGCAGAAGTCTGCAAATTGCACTTATTATCTGAATTGCGAAATGCAGACTCACAAAAAATAAAAAAGGCAGAGCCATTTTTGACCCTGCCCGTTTAAATATCTTTTTTGTTATTATTTTAATGTTCTCGGTTTTAGCCTTCTATCGAGCCCGCTTCTCCTTTCCTTGCCAGACCTGCGTTCAGGAATGTGTCCGTTATATAAAAAATAACGCCGATCAACACCTGAACGCCTACCCCCATTATCGTGCAATAAGTTGTTCATGGCAAATTACTCTTTAAAGAACTTTTATCGTCTAAACCCAATAAGACCGATAAGCCCGGAACTCAAAAAGAGCATGGGTTATGGAACGGAGAAAGGTATATTGTCCATCTATCTATAACAGGCTACTTTAGATCGTCTTCGATCCCAAATCAAGCCTCGCCTATCCATACCGCTTCGCCTTTCAGAGTCTGTGTATGGGGTGCTATCGACCTGCCTACGGTCGAATTGTTCAAAGATAATATCAACTTGCACCCTACTTTTTCGTCTTTCTATATCACTTCTGCCTTCTGGTTGAAAATAAGGATAAGCATGCATTTTGAACCTCCCAATCTTTTGTGGGAAACCGCCTATCTTTTTTAGAGCTGTAGTTTTCCAACCCTGTTTCTCAACAGATTTGATTTTAGCTTTATGCCTATATAGAAGCATTTCTTCTTTCTTTTTCTGCATCCTCTCTATTAAGAGTTGTTTTGTTTCTTCGGAAAATGCCCGCTTTTGCCTTCGTATGTATAACTTTGACCTTACGCAAAAGGCTATCATTGAAAATAACACCCATAATAACACAACGCTTGCTTGTGGTGATTCTGGAGAACCTGTTAACATTTCTACAACTCCTCCCATTTATCTGCATCGCACGATTTCTCATTGCAAAGTTTTACCATCTTTGACTTCAGGGCTTCCAGGTAGTAAACTATATATTTTATCATCTCCTTATCTCAAACAATATTTACTTTTCATTAGAAATAAACGAAAAAGCCCCCAAGAGATATTATATTCTCCTCGGAGGCTTTAAACTGTCGCTTTTATGATAGTTTTTTTCATAGCAAATAGGAGCTATTCGCAGGTTAGATGTTTAAAAAGGAAGATTTTATCGTAAGATACGTATCAGGATGTTGCTTTGTTGTCAATAAAAATAAAAAAAACATATATTTATGTAATTTTGTACTATTTGTATGAAACTAATTGCCAATGTGTAGATAATTAATTTTTTACAGTTCATTTCCACACCCTTGTAACAATCATTACATCGTCGTGGTAGGAATGCCGGTTACCCGACACCCGCCACACAGTCCCGGACGTGCGGTTTTCCCGCATCCGGTTCCTCGGTTGTACTCGCTTCCGCATCGG
>JBARSG010000708.1:0-12018 GCA_049644625.1 Desulfobacterales bacterium
CCAATCTTTCACTTATAAGTCGTATCAATTGAAAGTACCATGTTTAAACTATTAATACTTGAAAATGATAACAAATTGCGGCGGAGAATAAAAGCGATTTTGGAATTAAGGCTTCCTTTTGTGAAAATAACTGAAGCATCCAACTCGGAAGAGGCTTTAAAACATATCAAGCAACACAAACCCGAATTTATCCTCATGGACATTTGTCTGAAAAAGGAAAACGGCCTGGATCTGGTCAAAAAGATAAAATATGTATATCCGCATACTGTCATTACGATTAACAGTAATTGCGATTCTCCTGAGTATCGGGCCGAAGCAGTGCATAAGGGCGCAGATTATTTTCTCTCCAAAACAACAAACACCATACAGGACTTGTTTGAATTAGTGGAGTCGATACATTCCGAGAAATCCGGTAATTTAAGATAAAACTCATCATTTTAAAGCTTATGGTAATACCGCTATCACGAAATTCGATTGCAAAAAATCATGCATTCCTATTGTTATTTCGCTATTGCATTTAACCTTACCTCGGCGCTCCTTTGGGTGATGGAATGGGTAAAGGGAATGGTTGAAATACATAATTTTAGGTATTTACTCGGTTGATTCGGCGAATATATTGTTAGCTGAACTTAACAATTTTATAAAAATTCTAAGATAATAAGAGTGTTATAATATCAAAGGCGATCCGGAGGCTTCCATCCGCTGCCTTATTGAGAGCTCGCAATAGTTAAGGATACCATGTGCAAGCCTCCGACTCGTGCAAAATTCAGGAAAAAATCAGTCAATAGCAAAAAAAAAACAGAAAACATGAGCAAAAAACCCAAAGAAATAAATGATGTGGGCAAGATACACAAAGAAATATTTTACAGTGTCGAGTTTATGATAGAAGGGTTTCCGTATCTTTTCCAATTTAAAATCAGGAATACATCTCAAAGGTCCATGTTCATATTGCTAAAGGAATCTTCCGATATTCTTAGTCGGCTTAAAAAAGGCGATATTATAAAGATGAAATACTATAGCTCTGTTTCAAACTATGCCACGGAATTGGATACCGAAATCAAATCTATTTCAAAAAAAAATCAAGGACGGTTTAGAGGACATTATGCCATTGGGTTGAAAATACTTCCTGACCAGATCGGCCTATCAGGAATATTTGTTTGATAACATTACAAGCCGACTCCGGAAATATATGAAAGCATCGGTAAAGACCGCCTCAAAAAACCTTCTGAATGCATTCATCACTTTATATAAAATATTTACTACATAATTCCCCATCTGAGAATACTCACCGAAATTAACATTAATACAGGATAAAGATTATATATTTAAGCTATAAAATCGTTTTACTATGGGATACTGATTTTTTTTGGACAATTAAAAAGGATTTCGGAAAATGCATCATTGTATCAACAAAATTATTGGCTATAAATTGATGGCAAAAGACGGAGAATTTGGTAAGTGTGACGACCTTCTTTTTGAGGATCGTCCCTGGATGGTTCGATATATGGTGGCCGACACCGGCGGTTTCCTGCACCGGCATAAAGTACTCATACCTTTGATCGAACTCGAAAAGCCAGACCGGTCGACCCAGCTTTTTCATGTCGATTTAACCAAAGAGCAAATCGAAAAAAGCCCACCGATCAGTAAAGACGAACCGGTCTCACGTCAGTATGAAAGAATTTCTTGTCTATACTTTGGATGGTCGGCTCATTGGGCGGGAGACGATCTGGAAAACACCATTTCAACCCCTTCCGGGGTGTTCCGAGAACCGGAAAATGCTCAAAATAATGGTGAAAAGGAAAGTTCACTCCGTTCCGTAAAGGAAGTAACAGGATATCACGTTGAGGCCACAAGGGGGAAGGCAGGCAAAGTTAGCGATTTTATTGTTGACGATGACATCTGGGCTATCCGTTACCTAGTGGTTGAGACCCAAAACGGTGTAAAAGACAAAAAGGTGCTTTTGGCACCGGATTGGGTTAAAACGGTAGACTGGTTGAATCGCGTCGTAAATGTAGACCTGAGTGTCGATAGTATTGAAAACTGTCCCGAATTTAACCCAGAGGAACCTTTTAGTGCAGATCTCCACTCGATGCCATCTTGGTCTGATTGGACCAAGGAATACATCCGAAATCTAGAAAGGGAGAATTTGCTGCTGAAGCTGTCTGTTAAGAAATATAAAAAACAACTTGAATATTACAAAATAAAAACAACTATGATGAATGACTCTAAAAAATAGTATCGATATCATTCAAAAAGAGGCGGTAAAAAACTGTTTGCTCCAAGTTTAGATATCGATTCCAGGTAAATCATTATTTTAAGCTGATTAATCTTTTAGGGGAGAAAGATGATGGCCAATATAAAATGCGCAAGATGTGATCAGAAAGTTGAAAAAATAAAAAGCGAAACCATAGAACTTGTCACTTACTGTGAGAGTTGCGCCAAACAGGTGAAGCAAAAGAAAAAAGAAAAAAAACATAAAGCAAAACTAGAAGAAAACAAAAAAATAAAGGAAAGAGAATATATTGAAAAAGAATTGGAAGTGATTACCGAAGATGATACCAAACACATTATCGTAACGACAACCGACACTGTTGAAGTAAAAAGGATCGGTGAGTATATCAGCGTCATCTCCGCCCAGGAATATAAATATAACACGGACATTCCCGAAGACGACCGTGCAGGTGAAAAAGAAATGGCCGAAAAAGACAATAGGGGGTGTGTGGAGCGAGTACTTTTTAAGCTAAAAAAACAAGCGTATTTATTAGGGGCGGACGCCATAATCGGCACGCGAGTGTATAGCAATTTCGACTACGATACCGAAGGCGGTCAGGTCATTGCAATCATGACTAAAATCAATATAACCGGAACAGCCGTCAGGCTGATCCAATGATATTGGAGTAAATACAGAATTAAAGATGGTGAAAAAAAATGCCTGATAAATTTAAAAAATTAACTCTAAAAGTACCTATAAAAGATTACCAAAAACTGAAATTGATAGCCGGGACAAATAACAGGACGGTCGCCGACACCGCCTTGGAAATGATTTGCAAAAATATAAACAAAGCTGAGGTGAATCAGAGAAAAGAGGCGGTTTCAGATATGTTAGAGAATCTTGGTGGAGAGCTGATTAAGGCTAAATGACAAATATATAGAACAATTTAGTACCTTGAATCTTACATGAAAATTAATGAGAAAGGAGTGTCATTCTTTATGCAGAAAGAACGCAAGCATGAAATGGGGCCAGGAGGATTCTGTATCTGTACCAAATGCGGTGAGAGGACAATGCACCAGAAGGGTATTCCTTGTATGGAGCCAAGATGTCCGAAATGCAGTGCTAAAATAGTCAGGGAGGATTCTGAACATCATCGGCTTATAAAAGAAAAGAAAAATTCTATCTTACAATAAAACGGATCTATACTTTAATTCTAACGGTAAGCAAAACCTCGGAAAATATGAAATACAACTATAATCACAAAATAAAGGATGTTGTGCTTGTTACGGATGACAAAGAACGAATTAAATCAAAAATGACGAGTTTTATTCTTAAGTTATTGCGCACCAACGGACTCAATCCCATTGCAACCAAACATTTTGATGGTGACCAAGTACGAAAAAACAAGGAGTTCTATTTCCATAGAGACAGAGAAATCTTTAACAAAAGTTTCGAATACTTAACCGAACCTGTCTCTATTAAAACCCTTCTAAACTTCAGCAGGCAAAATCCTGAACTCCAAGAAGTTTTAAAACAAGATCCATTATCCCTTATGGAAATATTGTGGCAAGAGTATCAAAAAAGATTTCATCAACCGGACCGCTTGCATGAAATCGTGGAGCATTATGAGGTTTGTCAAAAATTTGCCGCAAAATTTCCTGATGCACACATTCTAACTGTTTTGTTTTATCACAAGGTAATCTCTCCCAAATTGCAAAGCAATGGCACATTAAATTACCATTCAGTTGGAAGGGGATTCTACGGGTATGGTGCCTGTAAACCGATTGAACCGGAAATCGGGTCCCCCGGAAGGGCAAAAATCTTGATAACTGCTAACGCCGTATCGAATTGAGTTTTTGAAAAGAAAAAAGCATTTGCCCGGCGGGTATTCTTTCACGAATATTGGGGTCATCTGACAAACAAACTTGATGATCATTTCAATATACCGATGAGCCGGTGTATTATGTCGGTCCCGCCATCTATGCATGCCTTTGTTCAAAAAGCGCTGAATGATAAGAAACCTGTTTTTTGTAAAGAATGCTTAGAAAAAATACACTATCTGCCGGAAATTTCCAAGAAAGGATAAGAATTTAAAAAAGCCCACCGAAAAATACTTATCCAGTTTCCTTGGAATACATAATTTACCCCATATAAATGGATCACAATATCCAGTAACCTATTGCTTACAAATATGAAACAAACAGTAGAGATAAAATGAGCTTGGTCAAATAATTGGAAATCGGAAACAAGGATTCGCTGATACTTCAAGATGATGGATAATAACCAGAAAATAACACCAGCTACCATACCATCCCGGTTTCGAATGATGGCGGCGGGAGTCATTTCCCAAGAGGACTTGAAAAATATCAATACACATCAGCTTAAAATATTCTTAACAGAATCAGATCCGAACAATTGGCCACCGGAAATCTATCACCTCAAAAAGTATGTTCGTGAAAAACAGGATGCTTAGACCGTGAAAGAGAATTGTTTGAAACCGTTTTTAGTTCATTTTATCATTATTATTGCTGTTGCCGTCTCGGTAAGCCGGGTTAAAGCGGCGGTTTAAGTTGCCGAGGTTCATCCGATGAGGGGGTTTAAATGAAGGTATTTAAAAATTTTTCTTTTTGGGTTGCGGTTTATATCACAGCCGCTGGACTTTTATTTATTTTACTGCCGATTGTGCAAACCTCTTTGATTGAGTTTAAAGCGCCAAATAAATACTTCCTTATGGGGATTGCGCTGGTCTTTTTTATTAGCGGGTGTCGGTACGTTTATCTATCGCTAAATGGAAGATTAGGGCCTAAAGGTCCTTCAGTGACCGAGATACGCAAACAGGCATTGGAAAAAATCGAAAGCCAAGCTTACCCTGCAAAGACTGCCAAAGGTGATCCTAATCCCGAGATTCGTCAAAAAGCCTTAAAACGCCTGAAAGAAACTACAGCATAACAAATGGGGAGTTTCAAGCGAAAGCGAACAAATGGGCACGGTTGTTAAGAAAAGAAGAAAGAAAATAAGAAAACATAAACACAGGAAGAAGTTGAAAAGGACTCGCCATAAGCGGAGTAAAAAGAAATAGTGTGTTCGGTTTTCAATCATGGCCATGACACGAACATGTGTATAACCTTATTTGCCTCACAAATCTATATTACAAACTTGCATTAGTTTATATCAGGCATATTTTTTATGTTGTTTTTTACATTTTCTACTGATTAGAAATAATGAAACAACCACCAAAAGAAAAAAAATGACTTCCGCAATATGTCTATTCAGCGATTTAGATCGCACTATTTTACCCAATGGATCTCAGGAAGAATCGCCCAAGGTTAGGTCTGTGCTGTGGCGACTTGCAGAACGCCCGGAAATGACACTGGTTTATGTTACCGGACGGAATAAAATACTCATCTTGGATGCCATCAAAGAATTTGCCATACCCGTGCCGGATTATGCCATCGGAGATGTGGGAACTACGCTCTATCGGGTTATGAACGGCAAGTGGGAAATGACGGCAAGCTGGTCTCAGCATATTGGAAAAGATTGGAAAGGTCTGATGGGGCATGACCTACCCGTACTGCTGGAGGATTTGGATGAACTACGACTGCAGGAACCTGAAAAACAAAACCGATATAAATTGAGCTATTATGCTGACCGAACGGTTAATCACCATCGCCTTGTTGAGAAAATTCACCGCCGTCTCCAGGCTAAAGGTATCGCTGCCGGTGTAATCTGGAGCGTTGATGAACCCAACGAACTGGGGTTGATTGATATTCTCCCTGAGCATGCGACCAAATTGCATGCCATAAAATTTCTTTTACAGACCCAAGGAATTCCTGAACAGCGTGCCGTTTTTGCCGGCGACAGCGGCAATGATCTGGATGCACTGACAAGCGGATTGCAGGCCATTTTGGTCAAAAATGCCGCCGAAGATGTAAGAAAGGAAGCTTTAGAAATACTGTTACACAAGCGGATGACGGACCGTTTGTATCTGGCCCAGGGCGATTTTTTCGGAGTGAATGGCAATTATACCGGCGGCGTGCTCGAAGGTTTGGTCCATTTTTTCCCTGAAATCGAGCATTGGATAAAAGAGGCAATACTATGATTCTGGTTGTCGGTGAAATTTTATACGATGTGTTCCGGGATTATAAACGTCTGGGGGGAGCTCCTTTTAATTTTGCTTTCCATCTTAAAAACCTCGGCTTCCCGGTACGCTTTGTTTCAAGGGTTGGAAACGATGCTGACGGGAAAACTATTTTAGGAAAATTGGAGCAATTTGGATTCAACTTGGAGGATATTCAGATTGATCCTGCCCATCCCACTGGAAGTGTTCAAGTTCGGCTGGATGAAAACGGAGTGCCAAATTTTAAAATTACCCCTGACGTTGCCTATGATTATGTCGAGTTTATACGGGAAATACATGTACCCGTGATTCACAAATCCGAGTTAATCTATTTCGGTTCATTGGTTCAAAGAAGCCCGTCGGGCTTCAACAATATCCAGGGGATCCTTTCACACAAACCGCCTTCTGCCCGCTGTTTTTATGATATCAACTTGCGGCCCGCGTGTTACAGTGATGCAGTTGTAATGACTTCGCTGTCTCAGGCAAATATATTAAAAATAAACAATGAAGAGTGCGATGAAGTAAGGCGTATATTACAATATAAAAAAGACCCCGGTACCTTTATACAGTATTTAATGGATACCTATCCTTTGGAAGTCATATCGTTAACCAAAGGAGACCGAGGAAGTGAGATATACACCCCAAAGGGTTTCTTTAGGGTTGGAGAAACAAAAATTGAAAAAGTTATTGATTCTGTGGGAGCCGGCGATGCCTATGCTGCCATGCTTGCAGCCGGACTCCTTGGACAGTGGCAGTCGGAGACCATTTTACGCAGGGCCACGTCATTCGCATCCCATATTTGTATGATAGAAGGCGCCATTTCCGAGTCAAAATCATTTTACGAACCCTTCACGCCGATGATTAAACGAGGAGAATAAAATGACGTCGCGCAATTTTTATATTCAAATGTTTAGCGTCCATGGTCTGCTTCGATCCGAAAATATGGAACTGGGCCGCGATGCGGATACGGGCGGACAGATCAAGTATGTGATTGAACTGGCCAAAGCGCTGAGTCAGCGTGAAGATGTCGAACAGGTGGACTTGCTTACCCGGCTTATTGTTGATAAAAGAGTCTCCAAAGATTACGCTCAGCCAATTGAAGAGGTAAACGATAAATTTCGGATCGTAAGAATTCAGTGTGGCGGACGTAAATATTTTCGTAAGGAACTGATATGGCCGCACCTGGACGAATATATCGATAAAACGATCAAATTTATCAAACGCCAAAAAAGGATTCCGGATATTGTTCACGGTCACTACCCGGATGCCGGTTATGTGGCCATGCAGCTTGCTGAAATTTTTGGCATACCTTGTGTCTATACCGGCCATTCCCTCGGTCGTTCAAAATTAAATCGGCTATTAAATGAGGGTATGAAAGAAAAAGACATCATCAAAAAGTTTAAGATAGACTCCCGTATTGAAATGTAAGAAGAAGCGTTGAAAAAATCTGATTTGATCGTTGCCAGCACAAACCAGGAAGTCAAAGCGCAATACGGACAGTACCACAACAAAAACATCCCCAAGTATCGTGTGATTCCACCGGGGCTGGACATCGAAAAGTTTTACCCGTTCTACCACGACATGCTGCCGGAGACGACCAAGGAAGAAGTCGAAATGTATGCCCAAGCTTCCATGTTGGAAGAATTGAACCGCTTTTTCATGCATCCGGACCGCACATTGATTTTGTCACTGTGTCGTCCGGATAAACGTAAAAATATTGCGGGCTTGATCAAAGCATACGGTGAAGACCTCGAGCTCCAGTCAATGGCCAATCTGGCTGTTTTTGCAGGCATCCGCAAAGACATCACCAAAATGGAAGATAACGAGCGCGAGGTTCTTACCGAAATCCTTCTGTTGATGGACAAGTATGATCTTTACGGAAAAATCGCCATTCCTAAAAAGCATGACTTTGAGTATGAAGTACCGGAACTATATCGAATCGCCGCTGAAAAAAAAGGTGTCTTTGTCAACTCCGCACTGACGGAACCCTTTGGTATCACCTTGATCGAAGCGGCTGCTTCCGGACTTCCGATTGTTGCGCCTCACGACGGCGGCCCGCAGGATATTATCCAAAATTGTCAATGCGGCATGATAGTTGATACCACGAACACCAAAGCAATTGCCGATGCAATCAAACGGATTATCATCGACCATGACACATGGAAGCAATATTCCAAAAACGGCATTATGAATGTTCGTAAACATTACACCTGGGAAAGTCATGCCGATGTATATATGCAAGAAATCGATCAAATCGCTGCCGACTTCGAATTAACGGAAATGAAAGTTGCGGTTCCGTCCGACGCCATCGGCCGGCGGCTGGCAGCACTCAATTATTTTATTATTGTTAATATTGACAATACGCTCATTGGCAACAACAATGAGCACCTGGAAGAACTATTGGATCTGCTGAATGAAAACCGGGAATATATCGGATTCGGAGTGGCTACCGGGCGTTCTATCGAGACAGCGACCGATTACCTTGCAAAACACGGCGTTCAACCACCGGATGTTGTCATTTCATCTGTCGGTTCAGAAATTTACTACGGCAAAGACCTACACTACGGAAAAGGTTGGCAAACCCACATATCGGCAAAATGGAACCGCAATGAAATTATGGAACTGTTGAATGACTTCCCCTTTTTAAAGCACCAGAATGACGAGACGCAAAAACGCTTTAAGATCGGTTTTGAAATGGAACCTGCCAAAGATCGTTTGGCGATGATTCATGAACGCCTGCTACAGAACAAATGCAGGTATACCTTGATATATTCCCAAGAAAAATATTTGGATATTTTACCGTACCGGGCTTCAAAAGGAAAAGCCATTCGTTACTTGAGTTACAAATGGGAAATTCCGTTGAAAAATTTCCTGGTTTGCGGAGACTCCGGAAATGACGAAGAAATGCTGCGCGGAGAGCCCTTGGCCGCGGTTGTGGGGAATTACAGTCCTGAACTAGAAAAATTAAAAGGTCGCAAAAATATATATTTTGCAAAACAAGAGTGCGCCGGTGGTATTTTAGAGGCCATAGAACGTTATAAATTGATCGGGAAAGCAAGAGGTGGTAACGCATAGTGATGAGAAATCAACTCACATCAATTATTACTAAAAATGATAGAAAAAGTTTTAGAGAATATATTACATTCCTTACAAACCAGGAAAAGAAATTTTTTCCGAGAAATGACGTCATTCAAATCTTTCGGCAATACTGCGATGCTACGAAAAAGGCCAAAAGATTCCGTGAAAAATCATCCATTTTTAATTTCATAAAAAAAATTCAGGAAGCGTTTATTATTCATGAACATATTGCGGTCATGCATCGGTATGCGGTTGCAAAATACCGGTTCTTTCTCATTCGTAACGATGGAGAATATATAGAAGAGATCGACAGTTCCAAACACCTGGACCTGAAGGATCAGCATGGATTGATAGAACTGAAAAAAGGAACCTACCCCCATATAGATTTCATGCCGTTTTACGATTACTCACCTTCAATAAAAGACAGGCGGTCAATCGGTAACGGAATACGATTTCTTAACCGCTATTTATGCAGCAATATATTCAACAACCCGAACGAATGGAACCAAAAGCTGTTTGAGTTCATAAAATTGCACAAATTTAAAGAACAGCAATTATTGGTAAACGGCGACGTGATAAATAACTTTAAAACTTTTTTTGGGAAAATCGAAAAAACAAAAGAATGGCTTGAAACCAGAAAACCTGAAGCCCCGTATTCGGCCGTAATGACCCAGATGAAAAAAACAGGACTCGAAGCCGGCTGGGGAAATACGGTGGGCAGAATTATCGAGACTATGCAGTTTCTGATCGATCTTGTAAATGAACCCACGGATTATTTATTGGAAAAGTTCATATCGCGCGTTCCCATGCCCCTTATATCAAAAGTTGCGATTATATCTCCTCACGGATGGTTCGGGCAGACCGATGTTCTCGGAAAGCCGGATACCGGCGGACAGGTGATATATATTCTCGACCAGGTCCGTGCCCTTGAAAAATATTTAAAAAAAACCATTCAATTAACCGGTCTTGATGTTGAACCCAAGATAATCGTTTTAACAAGATTTATACCCCAGGCAGAGAACACCACCTGCAATCAGAAAAAGGAAAAAATATTTCAGACGGATAACGGGTTTATTCTTCGAATACCTTTTAGAGACAATGATTACAACATTGTAAAACATTGGATCTCGCGTTTCAAAATCTGGCCCTACCTCGACGCTTTTGCCGATGATGCTTCCACCGAACTTGTCAGCGAGTTTTCAGGACATCCTGATCTTATCATTGGAAATTATTCGGACGGAAACCTTGTGGCTTCATTACTATCAGAAAAGTTCGACGTGATTCAATGTACCATTGCCCATGCACTTGAAAAGAACAAATATCCTTTTTCTGATCTGTACTGGCAAGAAAAGGAAAATGACTACCACTTCTCCCTTCAATTCATAGCAGACCTTCTTTCGATGAACAAATCGGATTTTATTATCACGAGCACCCACCAGGAAATCACCGGAACGGAAGATACCATGGGTCAATATGAATCCTACCAATTTTTTACCTTGCCCGGTCTCTATCAAGTTGTCAGCGGCATTAACCTTTTTTCTCCCAAATTTAACGTCATTCCACCGGGTGTGGATGAAAATCTTTATTTTCCTTATTACATCAAGGAAAAACGGATAAAAAGCAAAACCATGCAATGGGAAAAACGGCTTTTCCATGAAACGTCGGAAGACATCTATGGACAACTGGACAGACCGGAAAAACTGCCGATTTTTACAATGGCCCGGTTTGATAAAGTAAAAAACATCACGGGTCTTATCCAGGCATTCGGTATGAGCAAAGCACTGCAGCAAAACTGTAATCTAATATTCGCGGCGGGAACCATTCATATTGAAGAATCCAGAGATCTTGAAGAAAGGGAAGAAATCCATAAAGCCTACGATCTCATTGAACGCTACAATCTGCATGGAAAATTTCGTTGGCTACCCAGTATCAATAAACTTGATACGGGTGAAGTTTATCGAATCATGGCAGATTATGGCGGTATGTTTGTACAACCCGCCCTTTTTGAAGCGTTTGGCCTCACTATCATTGAAGCAATGGCTTCGGGTCTGCCAACATTCGGACCCAAATTTGGTGGACCGCTCGAGATTATTGAATATGGTGTCAATGGACTTCTGCTGAATACGAGTAAACCCGAGCTTATTGCCAAAAGCCTCGAACGCTTTGTTGAAACGTGCAATACGGATAGAACTTACTGGTCGATGATCTCTGAAAACGGTATCCGAAGAGTTGAAGAACAGTTTAACTGGGAATCATACAGCGAGCGTCTGGTAAATCTTACAAAACTTTATGGGTTCTGGAGATATTCAGTATCTGGTAAGGGAAGAGTTAAGTTAGACAGGTATTGTGATTTTATCTATCATTTTCTGTTTAGAGAGCGAGCAAAGAATCTTGAAGAATCTGTTACCCAAAAGTTATCCCTCAATGCGCCCGGCGAAATTTTCAAGAGTCGTCGATAAACTTAGCACCCACATGGGGCAAGAGATGGATGGTAAGTTCAATTTCGGGATTAAAGAAGGCATGAAAGATTTCTTTTTATTGACATTGGAACCGTTCGGTAAGTATTAACAATGTGAACCCCTTTTGTTTACGATCAGTTAGGGTGAAAGGG
>JBARSG010000709.1:0-2810 GCA_049644625.1 Desulfobacterales bacterium
TCCTATTATGTTTTGAGATTTAGCAAGTCCCATCGATTTTCCCACTGCTTTATACGACTTAATTGAACGGCATGATGTTTTGAATCAGGATTATATTTTCTAGTACCCATATATTTTTTCAAATACTCCTGATGTGTTTCATAAATATTGTTTGTTATCCACCATTTTGGAACTATATAAAATTTGGGTTTATCAATATTGTCCAAGTCAACAAAAATCCAGAAATCAGTTTCTGCAGCTTTTTTCTTTGAAGACTTGCCGTAATCAATACTTGTTTGCCAAGTTCCGGCCGTTTTGGACCTAGTAACTATGGAGAAAGACGCCTTCCCATCACTGCTAGAAAATTGAATACTTTTCTTGTTCCCTTCCTTTTTAATTTCAATATTTGATGCGCCTAAGTTTTCCAGCATCCTTTCAACTGCTTTCATGCCAATCTCAAAAGTAGTTATATTACTCATACAATTCTCCGTTTTCAGTAAACGTTAGCTATAAAATAAATTGTTTTTTGAGTGTTTTACCATCCGGCTATATTACTCAAAAAGGATAATAAATCTCCAAGTTGTGTTACTTAACTAAAAAATCCTCTTCCTATCATGAATACCAAATTGTTGTGATATTTTCAATCAGATGGGAAAACGATTATGTGATACCCCATTCCTGATTTCAGCTGAAAAGAACGCTCGATAGCTGTTAAAAAAGCAGAATATTTTGATGGTACAAAAACGGCTATAAAGTAAATATATTCAATCAAGGTAAGTTCGGTCAGTCAGACATATCAAAAGTTTATGAGGTAGATGATCTCCTGAGGGTGTGGAGAGATATCTTAAGTGATCAATTCCTAAGATGAGTTCGTCTGTAAATCTAATAATTAGTGCCTGAACGAAAACCCCTGTTCTTGTCAACTTAAATCCGATATGAAGCCCATTCCCAAATTGAGCATCATTCAATTTCGATAGAAAACAAGAAGTAAAGAGATTTTTCGCTAGAAAAGTACTACTGAGTCGGATTTTAAAAACATTTGTCCTGTCTGTTTTTTGCTTATCAGATTGTTGTTTCTTTAGCTTTCTATGCGGCTAAACGATATGGGTTTCTTGCAACCCCATCACGTCGCCTCAAGCGCTTCCGGGTCTTTTTCTGAATCTTTGCTCCTAAAATTTGAATGTTCCGGGCTAACACTGCCAGAGCAACGTATCTTTTAAAGCCAATGATGCTGTGATCGGGACAGCGATCTAAAGCATGATTTTCTAATGCGTTAATTGCTGACTCTACCGCTGAATGTTTGCACCTCGATTTAATAAAATCTTCTGAATGCTCTATTGCTTTAGCCTTTAATGAAAGCTTTCCCTTTCTGGGAAGAACAACATGATCCAACAGTTCCTTAAGATCTTCTTGATTATTTGGACTATGAAAGCCTTTATCAAAACTGCAGCTGCTAAGGATAGCAAACTTTCTCTTTGCTTCGACAACCATTTCTACAGCTATCTGATCATCCGTCTGATTTTCCATGACATAGTGGTGGAGGATAAAACCGTGTTGGTCTTCTAAAATACAAACCTTTAAACCCAATTCTTGAGATACACCGGCTTTGCCCTTGCTAATCCATTCCGTATATTCCTCAAAAATCGAGAATGTCTTTTCGTTATGCGGAATCTTTTTGCCTTTAATCACTCTTCTTCGTATTTGATCTGTCTGGCGCTCAGCATGATCGATGAAATGCTCTATCAACATGATTCGTGCTATATTACCAATCCCCATCTCGTTTAAAATGGTAATACCCATTCCGGCGCGCTTGATATATTGCTCAGCCAAATTGATATACTCCTGATGAGCTTCTATAATCAGTTTCTCCCTTTTGGCCTTCTTCTTCTCGTTCTTTGAATTGGAACGTTTAAGTGTGCAAACCCTGTTAAACAGCTTTTTAATTTTCATTAAAATGTGTCGGCTCTGTCTCCATTCGGTTATGCCCAGCTCGGCACATTCACGTGCACTCAATTCAATAACTTTTCGAATCGCATCCCAAAGAAGATTAATATCGGTGGGATAATGTACATCGGTTTCCACAACAAAAGAATCGCATCGCCCCTTTAATTCCCCCTGATCATGATCGCTAAACAGCTTGTGCCCAACTTTCACAACTACCTGGCTAATTTGATCGAGAACTTCCGGGGTAAACAACGAAATATTATCCTTCAATGTTTGCAGCGCATATCTTTTATCGAATTCGAAAATCGTATGGCCTAAAAATTCACGGACTGTCTTATGATTATTGGCAATCTCATGAAGTTTGTCATAATCCCAGTTGCAGTCAAGACGTAATGTACCTAACACCAAAATCTTCCATAAATCCATGCCAGGTCTGCCATTGCTTGAATCAATGTGCATAGGTATGATACCTTCCAAAATTGAAAAAACTTCTTCACGAACTTGACGATTTTTGCAGATCGCTTGCAAGCCTAATAAAAGTTGAGGAATTTCGTCCCGAGAACGAAGATCAATTTGAATATTACAAATGTCCACTTGCCCAATTTTTAGTTGCTTTTCGATGACTTTTCGCATAGCATTTCTCCACGAAGATTTTCCAGGTTTGACTCATAATTGCTGATTTTGTGTAATCAGCAAAAGTCGATAAGTTTAATTATACCAATAAGATATATATCGTCTTTGAGTCTATAATGCAAGTAAAAAATACTTAATCCTGGAAAATCTTCACCCATTTAAAATACTACAATGCTATGTTTTTGTTGAACTTGTAGGCTTTTCGTTCAGACACTAATTAGACATACTAATGACTGGCAGGATCGGGATTATGT
>JBARSG010000710.1:0-3783 GCA_049644625.1 Desulfobacterales bacterium
AGGGTTTGCGAAAACCGCAGGCATACCCGTGGATATGTCGAGGATTTTCGCGGATTCTTGATGCGCAAGAGATCGGTACAGATCGAGTAAAAAATCGCTCAATTTAGGTTAAAGGTTATTTGCCTCACGCACATTACAATTGAATCATTTACCGGACCCATTGGTTCCTATTTATAGCGCTACCGGACATGCGATGTCTTTGGCAGAATGGCTTAAGCCGGTTCAATTTATGGATTTAAAATACATAGGTTTATTTCTAACCTACTGATATTGAGAAATAACTATAATTCACCCATGGTTGCCAAGTCTGGGACAGATTGGGCCTTTAGTTCAAGCACGCGAATAATGATACGGTTCCGATTTGTCTTGATCAAATTAATTAAAGAAAATTCAAGATGTTATAAATTTGGCATCCTTGTTGCTTTATTTTAGGATAAAGGATACGGATGACCTGATTCTTAAGGCTGACGATATGTTATGTGTTGTCGAATAGATCAAAGGAGATGAATAAATATGACCGCAAAAATAATCAAATACGGTAGTGATGCCCGAGCGAAAATGCTGAGGGGCGTTAATTGCTTGGTTGATGCTGTTAAAGTGACCCTGGGTCCTCGTGGACGCAATGTCGTTCTGGAAAAGTCATGGGGAACGCCCACTGTCACCAAAGACGGGGTTACTGTGGCCAAGGAAATCGAACTAACCGATCGATTTGAGAATATGGGCGCTCAAATGGTCAAGGAGGTGGCCAGCAAAACAAGTGATGCCGCCGGAGACGGCACCACCACGGCAACTATACTGGCCCAGGCCATTTACAGGGAAGGGCAGAAGTTGGTTGCAGCCGGTGCGGCACCCATGTCGCTCAAGCGGGGCATCGATAAAGGTGTTTTGGATGTGGTTGCGAAATTGAAAGAGATCTCAAAGCCGATCCAGGATAAAACCGAAATTGTGCAGGTGGGCATGATTTCGGCCAATAACGATGAGGTGATCGGTCGTTTGATTGCCGATGCCATGGACAAGGTCGGAAAAGAGGGCGTTATCACAGTCGAAGAGGCCAAGTCCATGGATACCACATTGGATTTTGTGGAAGGGATGCAGTTTGACCGGGGTTACCTTTCACCCTACTTTGTTACCGATCCCGAAAAGATGGAGGTCCGACTTGAGGAGCCGTATATTCTAATTCATGAAAAAAAGATCAGCAACATGAAGGATCTTTTGCCCCTATTGGAATCGGTTGCCCGCAATCAAAAGCCCCTGTTGATCATCGCAGAGAATGTCGAAGGTGAAGCATTGGCAACCCTGATCGTAAACAAACTTCGAGGCACATTACAAGCAGCGGCAGTAAAAGCGCCGGGATTCGGGGATCGGCGCAAGGCTATGCTTCAGGACATAGCTGTTCTTTGCGGCGGCCAAGTGGTATCCGAGGATCTGGGTGTAAAGCTGGACAAGGTTACCATCGAGGGACTAGGTACCTGTAAAAGCGTTCGTATCGACAAAGACAATACAACCATTGTGGACGGCGCAGGTGCCAGAGAAGCGATCGATGGCCACATCACTCAAATCCGAGCCCAGATTGAGGAGACCACCTCTGACTATGATCGGGAAAAGTTGCAGGAACGGTTGGCCAAACTAGCCGGCGGAGTGGCTGTCATCCGGATTGGAGCCGCCACGGAAACGGAACTGAAGGAGAAAAAAGCCCGCGTGGAAGACGCCCTGAACGCAACCCGAGCGGCTGTTGAAGAAGGTGTTGTCACCGGTGGGGGTGTGGCTCTGGTACGCTGCCTTTCGGCTTTACAAAACCTGGCGGTTGAAGGGGACGAAGAAAGCGGCGTTAAAATCCTGAGACGCGCGTTGACCGAACCACTGCGGCAGATTGTAAGAAATGCCGGGCTGGAAGGTTCAATCGTGTTGAACCGAGTGTTGGAGGGTAAAGAAGACTTCGGGTTCAATGCCGAAACACTAAAATATGAAAACCTGATTGCCGCCGGCGTGATAGATCCTACCAAAGTGGTCCGCTTGGCTCTGCAAAATGCGGCTTCCGTGGCCGGATTGATGCTTACTACCGAGGCAGTGATTTCAGAAAAGCCGAAGAAAACGGCGAAAGCTGAAGTCCCGGATATGGATGAGTAATTATAGAAACATTACGAATATCAACCTACTTATAAATAGAAGTATCCATATTTTATCAGATACATGGGGTTCTACCGGCAAATTATAGCCGGTACTCATTAAAACCAGTATAGAATAAAAGGAGGATGGAAAAATGTTTGATTTAATGCCATGGCGCAAACGCGAAGGTAAAGATTTGGTGGGGTTCAAAAGTGAACTCGATAATTTGTTTAATCGCTTTTTTGATCTTGATTTTCCAATATCCCACGAATTCTTCAAAGAGGGGCAATGGGTCCCGCGTGTCGATGTGAGCGAAGGGAAAAAAGAGATCACGATCAAGGCTGAAATCCCCGGCTGCGATGCAAAAGACATTCAAGTCAGTCTGGATGGACGCACTCTCACCATCAAAGGTGAGAAAAAGCAGGAAAAGGAGGAAAAGGAGAAGAACTTCCATCGTGTCGAACGATCCTATGGTTCCTTTACCCGAAGAATGAATTTGCCTACAGAAGTTGATGAGGAAAACATCGATGCATCCTATAAAAAAGGTGTTTTGAAGCTCGTCTTCAAGAAAACCAAAGAGACAGAAGGCAAAACAATCGAAATAAAAACCAGCTGACAAGCATCACCGGGCGGTTGCAAGATCCAGCCGCCCGGCATCTTGAAGAGGCGGGCGAACAAGATCTTCTGATGGAGTATGAAGTGGGAAAATACTATCGGCAGTTTACTATGTTGGAGACAGTCGATCAACAGAAAGTTGATGCCAAGCTGGAAGACCGTTTACTGAGGCTGAACCTGCCGAAAGTTGAAAAGGCTCCCCTGCGAAAAATAACGGTCAGAACTGGATAAGCTTGTTTGTTGGACTTTTAACCGGAGGTTTGAGGATGTCGGATATAGCCTTGAACCACCGGTCTTTTTTTCTTATTCAATAAATGCCATATTTATTATTATTTTAGCTATGTTCGATACACAAACAATAGTTACAGGGTTCATCGTCTTTTTTGCACGAATATGTGATGTTTCGATTGGAACCGTTAGGACGATCACCACCGTTCAAGGAAGAACAGGAATAGCATTCATATTAGCCGTACTTGAGATTACTATATGGATTTCGGTTGCCGGCGTTGTTATCAATCAAATCATGGAAAAACCCATTCTGATATTTTTTTATGCCTTAGGATATGCGACGGGTAATGTGGTTGGCATTATTACAGAAAAAAAACTTGCTTTTGGACTTTTAAATTTCCGTGTTATCACTAAAACCAGATCAAAGACCATGACTGAACGTATCAGAAAAATGGGACAGCCCGTTACCATATTTCAGGGAGAAGGTATGACTGGACCCGTTTACGAGCTATACATCGTTTGTCGTAGACGTGATCTAAAAAAGCTAATTCCAATCATTAAAGAAGAAGATCCCGATGCATTTTACATCACAGAACATGCTATGGATATAAGCAAGGCTTTACCACCTATATATCAACCAGTGACTGGATGGCGGGCGGTAATGAAAAGAAAATAGAAATTTTTTAGAACAATCAGCTTCAGAAAAAGCGGCGTTGCTGATTTAGTGGGCACGAAACCCATGATAGATGTCCTAAATACTTTAGAGGATGTTTATCAGAAAGAGCTGGTTCGATATATTCATCTTCACCCTGTTAAATTTCCCGGAGGGAACCC
>JBARSG010000711.1:0-1605 GCA_049644625.1 Desulfobacterales bacterium
GGCCCTGGATCGCATCCAAACTTATTACAGAAAAAAACAACAGCTGAATACCGTGGTAGATTCTGGGAAAGTGGCTGAAAATTTGGATAAAGATCTCAATGAATTGCGCCATTTTGTAAAAGATACGTTTACGGGAAGTTCTGAAGCGGTAATGCAAAAGCAAAAAACCAACTCCAAAGCCTTACAGTATGAAGGATATAAAGGAAGAAGAAGTTAGGGCCTTCGCCCCATAAGAGCTAAGTTATTTTTTGCGCTGGAAGGATTGTGGAAGGTTTACTGAAAAAGATGAACATCGAACGTCCAACATCGAACGTTGAATGGGAAAAAGGAGGGTATTATGGGAATTTTGACTCGAATCGTACGATTATGTAAAGCAGATATCCATGGGGTTATGGATCAAATGGAAGACCGGGGTCTCCTTCTCAGACAGCATCTCAGAGACATGGAAAAAGCACTTTCGCTTAAGGAGGCCCGGCTTAAAAACATGGCGGCCTCTCGCCGTCAGGCACAGCAGGAATATGAAAAATACAAACGGGAATGTGAAAAAGTGGAGCAGGATCTGACCATATCCATAGAAAAAGAGAGGGATGATATTGCACGGTTGCTCATCAGAAAACTAAAACCAATGGCCGGCCACAAAGACGAGCTCGGTCATCACATTGAAGCTCTGGATCAGGAGATTGCCCAGCTTCGGGATTGTGTTGAAAAGCAGCGCCTTCAATATGAACAGTTTCGCCTCAAGTCTTCGGAATTTTTCCATAAAACTGAACAAAAAGAGTGGGGGGAAACTCTGTCGGCTATTCTTCCGGACATGATCTCACAGGATCTTTGTGACGAGGAAATAGAATTTGAGCTTCTTCAGCGCAAAGAAGCCGTCAAAGGAGGTGTACACACATGAAGATCACACAACGACCCATAAGAACCACGGTCTTTTTTGGCCTTATCTGCGGACTGTTATTCATCCCCTTATCCATGGGACTTTGCAATATTATTTCCTGGCCCATGGCCTTTAACATCATTCTCTGGTCGTATCTCGCAACCTACGGGTTTCTTTTAACGCGCTGGGCAGGAAAAAGTGCGCTATCCATTCTATTTCCGCTTCTGTTGCTTTTGATTATCATCTTTGTGGTAAAATTAAATAGTGCTTTTTTGCTTTTTGCACTGGTAATCTTCAGTTGGATTCGAAGCGGCATATGTTTTCAAAAACCCTTTTCAAGGGTATTTTCAATAGAGCTTATTCTCACATTGGGAGGCGCGGTTCTGGTAGCCTGGTTCACACCCGATTCCATGTTTACCCGGGCTTTGGGAATCTGGATGTTTTTTCTGGTGCAATCGCTTTATTTCGTTTTTTTGGACCACGGGAATCTAAAAGAAAACACTTCGTCAGATCCTTTTGAGGAGGCAATGATGCAGGCCGAAAAAACAATATCAGGGGGGGTATAGTTCCTAAATTGCAAATTTTATGCTGTTTATGGCAAAACTTTTTTCTTCTCGCCACCAAGGCACCAAGGTTCACCCTGTTAAATAGTTCTAAATTTCGCTTAGTATAGATATTCGATGGTACTTTTTAACAAAAATCGATCCTGGTTTTTCAATATTTAACAG
>JBARSG010000712.1:0-3331 GCA_049644625.1 Desulfobacterales bacterium
CCCTTACATGAGCCGTTTCGCCTGGGAAAATCTGATTGATCGATATGATGAGATATTGGAGAAGCTGGCACTGACGGAAAAATCAGCCAACCCGAATATTTTAAAGAGTTTTGTCTTGACACAATACATATCTTTATAGTACGAAATTCGTCGCTGTTAATGCTGTTAATAAAAAGGAGTAAAGATTGAGAATTAAAATAAACACAATATCGCTATGTTGGTGGTGGCAGGTTTTATAGCGAGCCTGCCTGCACACATTTAATTTTTTAGAAATTAGTGAGAGCTGTGGGTAAGGAGAAACTTCCCATGGCTTTTTTATTATGTAAACGCGCCATGGGGGTTTCTCCATGGCTTTTTTTTAAACTGGAAAGGAGGAAATAATATGAAACAGACCAAGGTGTTTTTAAATGAAAGTGAAATGCCCAGGCAATGGTATAATATAGTGGCGGACCTGCCGACTCCAATGAGTCCGCCGCTACATCCGGGAACAGGAAAACCGGTGGGGCCGGATGACCTGGCTCCGGTATTTCCGATGAATTTAATCGAGCAAGAGGTTGCGACTGAACGCTGGATTGACATCCCTGAACCGGTTCTGGAGAAGTATTGCCTGTGGCGCCCCTCTCCCTTATACCGGGCAAGGAATTTCGAAAAGCTTCTGGATGCCCCGGTTAAAATTTATTATAAGAACGAAGGGGTAAGCCCTCCGGGTTCTCATAAGCCCAACACCGCAGTTGCGCAAGCCTATTACAATAAAGTTTTCGGTATAAAACGCCTGTCAACGGAAACAGGGGCAGGACAGTGGGGCAGTGCATTGAGCATGGCCTGTCAGATGTTCGGCCTTGAATGCCGCGTCTTTATGGTAAAGATAAGCTATGAACAAAAGCCGTATCGCAGGCTGATGATGATGACGTGGGGCGCGGATTGTATCCCAAGTCCAAGCAACATAACACAAGCGGGAAGAAAAATTCTTGAAGAACATCCTGATTCACCCGGAAGTCTCGGGATAGCAATAAGCGAAGCCATAGAAGATGCGGTGGGCGATAAAGATTCTCGCTATTCTCTGGGGAGTGTATTAAACCACGTTCTTTTGCATCAAACGATTGTTGGCCTGGAAGCTCAAAAACAATTAGAAAAAATTGGTGATTATCCTGATATCGTTATGGGGTGTGCCGGCGGCGGGAGTAATTTTGCAGGTCTGTGTCTTCCTTTTGTTCGAGATAAGATCCATGGCAAGCAAACTTCCATTGTTGCCGCTGAGCCAACTTCATGTCCAACCATGACGCGCGGTCCTTTTGCGTATGATTTTGGCGATACGGCAAAGACCACCCCTTTACTCCCCATGTATACTCTGGGACACGATTTTGTGCCGGCCCCTATACATGCCGGAGGATTAAGATATCACGGAATGGCTCCTATTTTAAGCCACCTGGTAAAAGAGAAAATTATTGAAGCTCGTGCCTTTGACCAGGTAGAAACATTTACCGCCGGTATTAATTGGGCCCGCACCGAAGGTTTTATCCCGGCGCCGGAAACCAATCACGTCATTGCAGCAGTTGTTCAGGAAGCACAGAGAGCCAAAGAAGAGGGGAAAGAAAAAATAATTCTGTTTAACTGGAGCGGCCATGGGATTGTGGACCTTGCAGCGTATGATGCTTTCCTTTCGGGTAAACTAAAAAAATATGAACTTCCGGAAGAAGAGCTTCAAAAAGCTCTGAAGAGTATCGAAGGACTTCCAAAACCCTAGTGCGAACCGGAATGGGGTCGGAAACAAAGGATAATAAATTATGCTTGAGCAGATGGAAATCAGATGTCCGAAACTGGGGGGACAGGTTACCTTTGCTTACTGCCTGAAAGAAGCCGGAGAATTGCCTTGCGCTCGCATTATTAATTGCTGGCAGCCTTATTTCCCTGTGGAAGATTATATCCGTAAACGGTTGACACCTGCGGATTGGAAACGCTGTTTCAATCAAAAGCCAAAAGAGAAAATTTTGACGCTGGTTGAACTTATAGAAGCAGCCAAAAAGCAAACACAAACGGTTAAATAACATAGGGGGTATTCGGAAATCTAATGATATGATTTTTAAACGCAACAGACCTTTAAGGAAGGAGAGTATATGAGATATAATCATTTATTCAAAAAATTATTATTGACAGTAATCGTTATGATAATCGGCGTTTCTCTATCGTTGGTAAGGTCACCTTCCGTACAGGCCTACGATTTACCTTTGGGTATAAATCTCGGAGCCACAAGTTTCCTGGACGGTGGCCCACCAGCGGGCCCCGGGTTTTACTTCACGCAATATGTGCAGTACATCAGCTCGGATGACTTTACAGACCATGACGGTAACAGTCTCCTGGCTGATGCTGAAAAACTTTTTGGAAAATCTGCCGATGAGGACCTGGAAGTCTGGGTCAGTCTTTCTCAATTTATCTATCAGTCGGACAGAGCATTGCTCTTTGGAGGAAAATGGGGCCTCGACGTGATTGTGCCCTATGCCTCAATCGATCTGGATCTGGATATACCGATTCCCCTTGAAGATAACGGCTCGGGGTTGGGTGACATTTACATTGGCCCCTATTTGCAATGGGACCCCATCATGGGCAAAAACGGGCCCATCTTCATGCACCGCATCGAGTTCCAATTAATCTTCCCCACCGGTAAATATGACGATGATAAAGAACTCAATCCGGGCAGCAATTTTTTTTCCTTTAACCCGTACTGGGCGGCAACCCTGTTTATTACCCCGAAATGGACCACTTCCTGGCGCATTCACTACCTCTGGAACGATAAAAACGATGATCCCAACACCAGGAATTCCGGAGCTATCGACGACACCCAGGCCGGACAGGCTATCCACCTGAACTTTTCAACAGCCTATGAAGTATTACCAAAGCGGCTGCGTTTGGGAGTGAACGGCTACTACCTCAAGCAAATCACGGATAATGAGGTCGACGGCAAGGATATACCAAATTCCAAGGAACAGGTGTTCGCCATAGGTCCGGGAGCCGTATACCATTTTTCCCAGGACAACCATCTTTTCCTTAACACTTATTTCGAAACATCGGCAGAGAATCGGCCGGAAGGCTTTCGATTGAATCTCCGGTGGGTACATCATTTTTAGTTGGGATTAACCAACCCGGATATTTCATGAACTGTCTTAAAGGCGTCTAATACTGCCGGGGAATAATAATGCTCCATTAAAAAATCTCCATGTCTAGCTACAAAAGCAATTCCCACTGTAGCGGGCAGGGAGACTGTCTTAAGGGATTTCATCATACCCTTTAACAAGAACTTCCCTGGGTTTGGCGCCGTCTGAAGGGCCTACGATCC
>JBARSG010000713.1:0-4570 GCA_049644625.1 Desulfobacterales bacterium
GAAAAGATCACCGGAGAGGAAGCTCAGGCATTTCTTTATAAAGAAGCATTACCTGACTCTCTGATGGAAAAATTAAAAGGCTACATGGTGATTGAAGATGAATAGTTCATTAAAAACTGACTCCCCAATGGCATGCCTTTTGCCGATAATGAAATTAGAAATTAGAATAAAGAAGGAGAAGCAAAAAAAGTAAAGGATAAAGGGCTCAGCCATTAAAGGTCCAAAACGGCGGGATCAGCGTAACGAGCAAATGAAATACTATTCATGAACATCATATTCGTAATCATTGTACTGAGTGCTTTCTTTTTTGCCGGCTGGCATCAAATTTTCTTTGTTCCCTTGAAAGGCGGCCCTTTGCCCATGGAGGTTCTCTCCAAAGCGATGATCCAATCGGCCACCGGCGCCGTGGAACTGGCCATTGGCCTGGTGGGCGTGATGGCCCTTTTCCTGGGACTAATGAAAGTGGCCGAAGCCGGCGGGTTGCTCACCATCTTAGCGCGGCTGATTCGTCCGTTGATGGTGAAGCTGTTTCCCGATGTGCCGGCCGATCATCCGGCCATGGGCGCCATGATCCTGAACCTTGCGGCCAACATGCTGGGGCTGGGCAATGCCGCTACACCGTTCGGCATCCGGGCCATGCAGGAACTTGACACGCTGAACCCTCAGCGCGGTACGGCCACCAACGCCATGGCCCTGTTTCTGGCCATCAATACCTCCAGTGTGACCCTGCTGCCCACCGGTGTCATCGCCCTTCGCGCAGCGGCCGGTGCATCAGATCCGGCCGCAATTTTGCCCACCACCTTGTTTGCCACCATCGGTTCTACCACTGTTGCCGTAGTTGCAGCCAAACTGTACCAAAGAATGTCGCCGTTTACGGTTGATAACGGCGCTGTTTTACAGGAGTCGCCTTCAAAGGATGGAGAGAAAATGCCGCTGAAAGACGCTGCGCAAGGATATCCTTTGTGGGTCAGCCTTGCGGCTCTCACAGCCCTAATCGCGTTGATACCCGTTGCCGTGTGTTACGGGCGGTCCGTATCGCCCTGGATCATACCGGCACTTATGGTCGGATTTTTGGGGTTCGGTCTGGTGCGCCGCGTGCGCGTCTATGAAGTATTTATCGAAGGCGCCAAGGACGGCTTCCAGGTGGCCGTTCGCATTATTCCCTATCTGGTGGCCATACTGGTGGCTGTAGATATGCTGCGGGCAAGCGGTGTCATGGATGCCTTGGTCGGTGCGCTGGGCGGCATGACCGGGCGTTTGGGTCTGCCGGCAGAGGCCCTTCCCATGGCGTTGATGCGACCGCTTTCCGGATCCGGTGCATATGGCATCTTAGCTTCCATCATCAACGATCCGGCCATCGGTCCCGACAGTTACACCGGCTATCTGGTTTCCACGCTGCAGGGGTCCACCGAAACCACCTTTTACGTGTTGGCTGTTTATTTTGGGGCCGTACAGGTGCGTCGTATCCGCCATTCACTTGCCGCCGCGTTGACCGCCGATGCGGCCGGCGTGATCTTTGCGGTCCTGGCCTGTTCGTTTTTTCTCGGATAGAAACGGCTCTCCTGTTGTGCCCCAAAATTTTAATTTTACATTACGGCCCGGAAATTCTTTTCTCAAGGTTATACATTACTTTCCGCCAGCAGCCGTTGAATATTCAATCCGCAAATGATTTCCTTTTGTTCCTGAGAGATCTGAAGATGCATAATTTTTAGCAGCTCTCGCTGGGGATCTCCAAAAGGAAAGTCAGACCCAAAAATGATTCTGTCAATACCATATTCATTGATATAATCTGTGATTTCGCTGACAGAAGCCAACGCCGTATCCGCGTACACATTGGGCCGTGCCCACAACCCGTGCCTTTTTATGACTCCGTACCCCCCGTTTAACATGCCCATGTGAGGAATGATTACCGTAACGTCTTTGGCGATCTGCTCAATAAAACGAACCGTGTTATCAAATTCTTCCTCCAACACCACCGGCATGTTCCTGCTTCTGATCTCATCAACGGCCCGTTGGCATAGCGGACTGTCATAATGATAAACCGGTTCATCTGGATGGCGGTGCCATTTGATCCCTTTGTGTTGTGAGGTGAGCTGGTCAACAGCGAAATCATTCCAGATGAAAAAATAAGGGATAACCGTTAAATCGGTTGTTCCAATGTGAAGGAGATATTCATTGGCGGATTTCCGCCTGTTTTTCCACTGGGCGGAGTCGGTGAAATTTGGATCATACCGGTCATATATTTCCATAACCGGCGGAAACATCACCGCCTCCTGGATTCCGCTGCCCCTGATAACTGAAAAATAGTCATCATAGGATTGCGGAGGAAACTTGTCCTGAATTCCGCAATGCACATGGGCGTCAATTATCATTTATAATCATTCCATCTACCAAAACGACCTGCCCTATTGGTACCGGCTCCACCTCGAAAGTAAAAAAGAACAGCCTTTAGAGGCCGCCAAGTTTTCGATGCGCCTTGACAATACACGCAAACCGGAATATGCGTTGCGACAAGCAAATGAAATTAAACGTCTTTTATTCGTATCAAGTGTTGGTCAGGATAGGGCAGTGATTGAAAAATCTGCTAAGTCCAGGTCGGTGCACGTTTTACCGGAAAGGCCCTGATTCCATCTGAAAAATCTTTGGTACCAGCGAGCTTTATCGTGCTTTCGAAAACGATAACAAGCACCTTCGGGCCTTCAATACTCCTCTATTTCCCGACGAATTACTGTCTTCTCATAGGCTGCTAGTACATCCTTTTTGTTCACTGTACCAATTACTTTTATGGCATTATCCTCTGCCACCACCGGAAGTTGAGAAATTCCTCTGCGACCCATAATTTCTAAAGCGAGTTGGACGTTATCGGAAGCACGCACAGTTAAGACATCCTTGGTAGCGATATCCCTGGCAATGACTGAACGTTTTAGGGTATCCTCCTGAAGCATGGGGCGGATGTCACGAAAGGAAATGATACCTGTTAGTTCATTCCTTCCATTGACCATGTGCAGATATGAGATATTGTAGATTTTAAGGGTGTTAATGATATCCACCAGATGCATGCTTTCTGGAATAGTCATTACCTGATCGCTCATGATTTCTCGAACGCAAAGGGTGCGAAGTATATTCTGTTCCCAGCCTGCCGAGATATCTATGCCCCGGCGCAGCAGCTTAATAGTATATATGGATCCATGCTTCAATGATGTGGCAATGATCGTGCTCAGAATGCAAGAAAGCATTAAAGGCAGGATAATTCCATAGTCACCAGTCAATTCGAAGATGATAAGTATAGCGGTAATCGGTGCATGGGTGGTGCCCGCTACAAGGGCACCCATGCCCACCAGGGCATAAGCGCCCGAATTGGCAGTAAAAAGAGGAAAAAGTTCATGGATATTCCATCCGAAAAAGCCTCCGATCATGGCACCGATAAACAAGGATGGAGCAAATATTCCTCCTGAAGCACCGCTGCCGAGAGTAATAGAAGTGGCCAGTATTTTGACAAAGATCAAACTGAAGAGAAGCAGCACTGGCAATTGATTTTGCAACGACAGGTTCACAGTACCATAGCCCACACCAAAGACATGAGGCCATTTGCACAATAGACAACCGAGGAGCAAACCACCTATAGCAGGTTTGAGATAGTCTGGTATCTTCAATAAATTAAAAAGATCTTCGCACTTATACAGGCTTATAATGAACAGCAGGGCAACGAGGCCGGCAGCGATGCCCAGAACAGGGTAGAAAAGGAATTCCCATAGGGAGACCACCTTGTAGGAGGGGATGACAAAAGCCGGAAAATTACCAAAGTAGTGACGGGAGATGGTAGTAGCAGTTACTGAGGAAAGCACCACTGGAGAAAAGGTAGAAAGGCCAAAATCACCCAAGAGTATCTCTATGGCGAAAAGGACTCCCGCAATTGGAGCGTTGAATGTAGCAGCGATCCCGGCAGCGGCTCCACAACCCACCATTGTTTTTTCCCGATCTCTGGGTACTCTGAGTATCCGTGCCAGGGTTGAGCCAATAGATGAGCCGATCTGAACAATAGGGCCTTCCCGACCCACAGAACCTCCTGAACCGATGGAAATGCCCGAGGCCAGGATTTTTACCATAGCCACCCTAGAGCGGATACGCCCGTCTCTGAGTGCTATTGCTTCCATGACCTCCGGCACTCCGTGCCCTTTAGCTTCGTGAGCACCAAAGTAAATAATGAGACCTGCGAGGAGACCTCCTATAGCAGGTAAGCTGATTTTGAGGTAGGGCGACAGCGTGTAGGCAAAAGTAAGGATGTCACTAGTGTTTTGATAAAAGCCGTATTGTGCAGCTTTGATGGCAAAACGAAACAGCACGGCGCCATAGCCACCAAGAATGCCTATCAAGATGGCCAAGAGGGAGAGATAAACGTTTTGGTTAATACGCCATCTGCTGATGACCTGTGTGATTTTCTGATAGGCTTTTGTTGCAATATCAATCAATTTTCTTCACCGCATTGCTTTAAGAATTACTAACTATCCCAATAGGTTAAATGATTGAAGTTACAAATCAGAAACAAGCAAAATCAGATAGCGTGGAAAAA